>NZ_JWAK01000020.1:0-658 GCF_001069335.1 Streptococcus sp. 1171_SSPC | reverse complement strand
CTTCGATTGCACCTTCAACGGCATCTTTTGCGTCTTCTGCCACTTCTTTAACTTTAGAAACTACTTTTTCAGCAGCTCCTTCTTTTTCTGTTTTCTTGTCGCCAGTCAATTTACCGACACCTTCTTTGATTGCACCTTTTGCTTGGTTTACTTTTTCTTCTGTAGACATAGTCTTACCTCCATGTGTAATATCTTTAAATTTTAATTATGAAATAATCTTGAGAATATTTGATTCTATATCAAAAGAAAATCGACTTTTCGCTTAAATCTAATGAGAAAATGTGTTACTACTCAATTAAATTGAATAGTGCATTACTTAGGATTATTTGATCATATTGGCTTTTAGCCTTTATAATCTGATTGTTAAACTTATTATGAAAAGAATTAAAATTAGTAGAGAATATGTTGATCTAACACGAAAAGTCGATTATACTTATGACTTATTTGTCATCACCTTTAATCATATTTTTAACGCCTTCGATTGCACCTTCAACGGCATCTTTTGCGTCTTCTGCSACTTCTTTAACTTTAGAAACTACYTTTTCWGCAGCTCCTTCTTTTTCTGTTTTCTTGTCGCCAGTCAATTTACCGACACCTTCTTTGATTGCACCTTTTGCTTGGTTTACTTTTTCTTCTGTAGACATAGTCTTACCTCCAT
>NZ_JWAK01000019.1:69460-69575 GCF_001069335.1 Streptococcus sp. 1171_SSPC | reverse complement strand
TGGTAGTTGTTGGTTCCGGAGTTGTGGTGGTTGTAGTTGTCGGTTCTGGAGTTGTAGTCGTTGTTGTAGTTGGTTCTGGAGTTGTGGTGGTTGTAGTTGTTGGTTCCGGAGTTGT
>NZ_JWAK01000019.1:43115-69360 GCF_001069335.1 Streptococcus sp. 1171_SSPC | reverse complement strand
GTAGTTGTTGGTTCCGGAGTTGTAGTTGTTGTAGTTGTTGTAGTAGTTGTTGTGGTTGTAGTTGTGGTTGTAGTTGTGGTTGTAGTTTCCCCTTCACCTTCACCAGACGCAGTGTAGATAAGTGTTTTAGCAGGGTAGCTACGTTCGTTAGGGAAGTTTTCAGCTTTCCACTTGATGACATTGTTAACTACATCACCTTTTTTCTTAGTTTCAGTCAACTCAGTAGTGTACTCCAAGTACATTGGCCAGTTCCAGTTGTCACCAAAGTTGATAGTGAAACCAGTGATTTGACCTGCAGCGTTCGTAGTATACTCAGCTTTCTTAGTGAAGTTGTCAGTTGGGTCAAGTTTTGTAAGTTGTTCTTCGCTTTCGATAGCTTTAGGTTGAGTTGCGTAACGTACAGCACGAAGGCTTCCTTTTACCAATACTTGTCCGTCTGCAAGCTCATCTGTGATAACCATCTTGTTCAATTTATCTTGACCAGCGTTCAAGATAACTTTCCACTTGATACGTTTTGGATTTTGTGGGTCTTGGTATCCATACTTGTACTCGTATTGACCAATTGCAGTAGAATCTGGATCATATGTCAAATTATAAGTTTGCTCACCATACTTAAATGTCTTTTTACCAGACTCAGTTACAGTACTAGCATTTACAACCACATCGTATTTCAATGACATTCTCTTATTGTTAGGATTTTTAGAGAAATAGTCAGTGAACGTTACTGTTGTTTTACCAGTAGCTGGGTCAGCAACTGCATTACCAACGATTTCAGATCCGTTTTTGATTGGGAATTCTGACTTAACTGGCCAGTTCAATTCTTTTGGCAAGTCAAGAACAAGTGTATCACCTGCATTGATCGCTTGAGAATCTGGGAAGGTAATATTGTTTGTAGCTTCCATGGCTTGACCTCTGCCTACTTTTGTATCAGCAGTAATGGCTTTACCATCGAGGGTAATAGTCGTGTTGTTGGTATAGTTTGTAACTTCGTCAGCAAAAATCGTTGTTACGACTGTCAAAGCCAAAACTAGTACACTAAAAAACGCTAAAACTCGCTTAATGCTCGTTTTTGTGGTTTGCATAATAAACTCCTTATTATTAATTTTTTATCATTGTAACATAATTGTTTCACTTTGCAAAGTAATTTTTATCTTTTTTCACTTATCGTTCGTTTTTTTGTCGATTAAAGAAACGAAAAGTGATAATTGATAAGATGAAGCCTAGGATAGAAAGGATCCAGCTCTCTTCTGTACCTGTATTTGGCAAGCGATTTTCTTGAATTTCCCCACTATCTTTTTGGCTATTTATTATAGACTCAACTTTGGTTTCCGCTTTTGGATTTGTTGAAACATGATTGAGCTCCTCAACTTTATTACCAAGTTGATTTTGAGGTTGGTCATTTTTCTCGCTCTTCTTCACTACTTTTGTACCAAGTTCAGTAATTTCAGGAACAGGTTCTTCGATCAATGTCACTTGGATTAATTCTTTCTTGATGACACGACCTTCTTGAATAGTCAAGCGGTATTTGTATTGACGCTTACCTGTTTTTCCTTCCTGCAAGAGGGCGACTGTCCCTTCTGCTTTATTAGGATTCTCGACAATAGTCTTGTCAAAGGCGACATCTTCTATCTCAATTAGCTCCTCTGTTGTAATCGTAGGAATTCGTTTTGTCCCTACCAAAATAACACGAGTAACTGCCTTTCTGATAACCTTGGTATCTACCAAGGTAGAAGAGCGTTCTTCATCATTGAAGTAGTATTTTTCAAAAGTCTTATGGATCAGTCCATCTTGGCCTTCTTGGAAGACTCTAGTTTCACCTTCTGCTAAGCTTTCGTCATTGCGATATTCTGTCTGATAAGTAATGACCTCATCCTCAGTCACCAAGACTGTACGCTCAACTCCAGTACCCACTACAACGACTTTGTTAACAGGGTGAGTCGTGATGACAGTTCTTAGATGCTCACGTTGAGTTTCTTTACCATTGACATAGGTTACTTGGTAGTAGTCAGTTTGACTTCCTTCTTGGCCTTCTACTTCGACCAAACGATAGGTCACAGGTTTAGACTTATCTTCCCGAACGATGGTGTTGTATGGGATTCCACTTGTGAAGCTGATCTCCTTGGTTTCAGTAACTTGAGAACCGATATGGATAATCTGTTCAAGTGCTGGACGCAACTCTTTGACGCTAATCAAGTCCGTCTTGACTAAGACGCCATCTTTATAAGTAAGCTGATAAATTTTTTCTACTAAGCCCGCACGACCTTCTTGAACAAGCTTACGTTCACCCTTTGGAATGTTTTCATCAATAACGGTAACTGTTCTAAAGTTAGTCTCTTCAGTTCGCGTTTCCTGCTTCACTTTAATATTTGGAACATGTTTTGTCCCTACTAAAATGATGGTCGGTACTGCTTCTCTGACAGTTTTACTTTCGATCAGTTTTGAAGAACGTTCTTCGTCATTGAAGTATTGTTTCTCGATCGTCTTACGGATCAATCCATCCTGACCTTCTTGGATAATCTTTGTTTCACCTTCTGGAAGAGTGTCGTCATTACGGAATTCCGTTGGACTTGTGATTCGCTCTTCCTGAATTTCAAACATGATACGCTCGATTCCAGAACCTTCAACTAAGACTTTATTAACAGGCTGAACTGTAATGACCGTTCTGAGGTGTTCACGTTTTGTTTCCTTACCATTGACGTAAGTTACTTGATAGTAGTCTGTTTGAATTCCTTCTTGGCCCTCTACTTCAACAAGGCTGTAACCAACTGGCTTGGTCTTGTCCTTACGAATAATGACATTGTAAGGAATTGGACTTGTCGTGTTGATTTCTTTAGTTTCAGTGACTTGAGTACCAATATGGATAATCTCGTCTTGGACTTTCTGAATTTCCTTGCTACTGATCAAGTCTGTCTTAATCAAGACGCCGTCTTTGTAGGTTAGTTGGTAGATTTTTTCAATAAGACCAGTTCGGCCTACTTGGACCACCTTAGTCTCACCTTTTGGTAGATCTGGATCTTCGATATTTTGAGTCTTATAAGCAATCTTCTCAGTTTGAGTATCCTGTTCTACCTTGATAGTTGGTACATGTTTTGTACCTACTAAGATGATCGTTGGCGTTGCTTCTTTGATTAGTTTGCTGTCTACTAATTTCGTAGAACGCAATTCGTCATTGAAGTATCGTTTTTCAATCGTCTTACGAAGGAGTCCTTCCTCACCAACTTGAGAAATCTTCGTTTCACCTTCTGGAAGAGTGTCATCATTTCGATACTCAGTTGTGCTTGTAATCTTATCTTCTTGAATTTCAAAGAGGGCACGTTCTACTCCGGCACCTTCGACAATCACCTTGTCAACAGCTTCTTTAACGACTGTTGTCTTGAGGTGTTCACGTTTTGTTTCAGTGCCATTGATGTAGGTTACTTTATAGAGGTCTGACTTCTCACCGTCTTGACCTTCTACCTCAGTCACTCGGTAGCCAATTGGCTTCGTAGTGTCTTTGCGAACCTTAATGGTAAATGGAATTGGACTTGTCTCGCTTGCTTCTCTAATTTCTTTGATACGAGTTCCAACTTGGATGATCTCATCTACTGGATCTGTAGTGATGTTAGATTCTACAAATGTACGAGATGTCTCTTCTCCATTCACTTTCGTTACAGAGTAACGATTTGTTTTCTGGCCTTTCTTACCTGCCTGGATAACCTTAGTTGTCCCTGCAGGAAGTTGGTCTGAAAACTCTTTGAGAGTATTGTAATCGATTGACTCTGTCTCATCTACAAGCTCAGTTGTTTCCACGATAGGTGTCGCATTTCCGACACGAACGACACGGTTGACTGCATCTGTAATCTTATGTTCAGAAACGATGGTACGGCTGATTTCTTTACCATTTCGATAGCTTACCAAGAAAGTACGGATAATTTGTCCTGGAGTTCCTTCTTCATCGACGACACTTTCTCCTGCTGGAAGTGTATTGTCTGAGACATAAACCGTCTTGAATGGAACATCAACTTGCTCATCCACTGTACGTTCTGTCATCTTAGAAGTACCGATTACTGTGATTTCGTCTACAGCTTTTGGATCCTCAACTTTTGAGATTTCTTTACGAGCAACTTCGACATCGTCCTCATAGGTAACTTCATAAGTTGTTGTGATGGTACCAGGAGATCCAACTTGAGTAATCTTGCTGTAGCCTTCTGGTTGGGTTTCATCTTTTTCAATAACCTTGTTGAAGTCTTTTTCTTCGACAACAACTACGGATCTGATTGACACAACCACCCCTAGACCTTTAACAACGATCTTGTCCTTCTTCTCTTTAAGGACATTTTCATTGACCAAGGTACGGTCAACGAGTTCATCATTGAGGTAAGTAAGTTTGTATTGACTTTCAATACGACCTTTTTCACCTTCCTGACGGACTTCTTCGTAGCCTTTTGGTTTCGTGTAGTCGTATTCGATTACAGTTTCAAAGTCTACATCCTTGACATCAGTAGTGTATTCTACTTTTTCTACTGCACTACCAACTGTGATAATGCGTTTGACTGGTTGGTCAATCACTGTTTCAGACGTCAACGTCTTACCAACTTCCTTACCATTCAATTTTCTGATTTGGTAAGTCTTTTCAACAGAACCATTCTTACCAGCTTGATTTTCAAATTGATAAGTCTTAGGTTTTGTTGGGTCCGTTCTGATCTCAGTTTCGTATTCAACAGTTTCTTTCTCAGTAACAGTTTCAAATGTTTCTGTCGCTGTACCAATCAAAACGATTTCTCTCGTAGGCTCTTGAATTACTTCCTCAGATTCAATCTGACGACCTACAATTGTATCACCAACTTTGGTAATCTTATAAACATTAACTTTCTTACCAGGAACACCTTTTTGAACGGTTTCTTTAAATCCGATAGGAAGTTCATCTGTCTCACGAGTTTCGATGATGTACTCTGTCGTTGTTGTTGTACGAAGTGTTTCAACCGTTTTATCACCAACGATATCTACTGGAGCTAATGGCTTGCCATCTAGAGTGTTACGTCCGAGGAAGACATTATTACTCTTGGCATTCAAGTTCACCCACTCACCATTGTATAGTCTAAAGAAACCATTTTTGTTTGGTGTGTCTGCGATGAATTTGTTATCTGTAGCTGTTACTTTAACAGTATCGTTGAGACGGTTGATACCAAAGAAAGCTTGCATTATGTCTTTGATAACTGCTCCATCTGATCTACGAGTGACATCGTAACGTTGCCATGGCTCATTGTCTTTATACTTGAAGGTATTGCTATTAACATCAATAGTAGATGCGTTAGTACTTTCAATAGCAACTGCATTTTTCCATCTAGACTTAATCTTAGAAACGGTCAACTCATTGTTGTCAATGTTGATGCTTCCTCTAGTCTTGGTAAATGGTACTTTTGTAACCTTGTTGACACGTTTACCAGTTGTACGGTCAATAACACTTGCTACATAAGTCGTATCATCGTTGATGTAAATCGGTAACTGCTTGATGTCATCTACTTCAATCTTGTTTCTTGAAATAGTGATGTCACCTGAACCACCACCCTCAACACCTCTAGATGCTTGGGCTGTGTTGTTGTTAACAGAGATGATATAGTCTGTTGAATCACCAGTGATGGTATTACCTTCGATATTCAGGCTATAATCATTTGAACTTTCATTATTTCTAAAGAGAATACCAAAGGTTCCTAGTTGTCCATTTTCAAATGGTTTTGTCAAACCTTCAATGGTGTTATTTGAAATGACGTAACGACCTTTATCAAGAGGTTTGGTCCATTTATGGTTTTTCTCATTTGTCAGGATAGAGATGGCTGTGTAACCACGGTAACGAGCTGGATCATCATCATCGTTTTCCAACTTAGAGTTTGGATCTTGTGTTACCTTGTTGTTACGAATAATGACATCTGTCATAGGGTTAGCACGGTTATAAACCTCGATACCATTCAAACGGTCTCCGAGCGAAACGTTGTTTTCGATGAGGATCTTATTCCCGTCGTGAATATCCAAGCCTTTACGGTAGTTGTAGTTGGTGTAGTTACCAGTATAGGTAATGCCATCGTTATAAGACCCTGCCATTGAGGCCGCACCATATCCAGTACCACCATCCAATACATGACCGTTATATGACAAGATATTGTTGTCTACAACAAAATTACGTTGGTAACCAAACATAACACCCGCAACACGGTTGTTATGAAGGAAAGAATTGGTTACCTTGTTACCGTCCATGATTGGAACATCTGGATCTCCGATAGACTTGACTTCGTTTGAAACCTTTTCAGAAATACTGCTATAACGGATTGGTCTTCCATTGCTATCATACTCTTGAGCCGTTGCCTTACTTGAACTAAAGAAGACACCGGCTCTGTTGAATTTCATAGCACGAACATCATTGATCGTAACATTTGAAGAATCGTTTACATAGATACCATTTGAACGTCCAAAGTAAGATTTCCCTTTACGGTAAAATTCATTATCCTTAGTGTAGTCTGATGAATCATAGGCATGCTCAACAGTTAAGCGACCCACAGTAAAGTTATTCTGATTTTGAATGAGGACCGCAGACTCGTAACGGTTATCCGTCAAGTTTGTTTCAGGATCATGTTCTCCGTCTTGCTTCTTATTAAATAAGATTTTTGTGTTGTTACGACTTGGACCACTACCAATCAAACCTTTTACATTGGCATAGTTTTCATCAATAACCAAGGTATTCTTCAGCAGGACTGTCCCTGATAGCATAACAGAAGCGCCACCCTCAACCTCGTTGGCCGCAGAGAGCGCCTTTTTGATTGCTTCACTCGCTTCAACTTTTCCTGTCGTATCAAGACCAAAATCCGTTGCTTTTACATATTTACCGTAATCCGCATCATCGTATACTTTTGTATTGCTAGCTGCAGCTCTTCTACGACGAACTTTAGGAATTGGAGTTGTAGCCGTTTCAGCTTCATTTGTACTTGTATCGGAAAGTGTAGCAGGAGCAGGAGTTGGATCTTCCTTCTTTTCTGCACTATTAAGAGTTGGATCAGTTTTACTATCTTTATTAAGACTTGCTTCGGCTTCACTGTCTTTATTAAGAGAAGTTTCGGCTTTACTATCTTTATCAGAAGAAGAGGCTTCCGTCGAAGTATTCTTAGCATCCTCCTCAGAGCCTTTTGTTTCCTTTTCCGTTAAAGCTGGAGCTGGATATTTCTTATCTCCCTGATCAACTGCCGGCTTTTCTTCTGAATTTGGCTCTGTAACTGCTCTAGTTTCAGATTCTGGAATAGAAACTGGCGTATTCAATGCAGGCTGGTTTTCATCCTGATTCTTAATAAGACTTTCATTTGAATTTTCAAAAGAATCCGCACTGGCTTTTACCTGGCCTAATTGAAATGTTGTTAACACCCCAATTGCTAACAAAGAGTACTTGGTTGTTTTTTTAATATTCATGAATCCTCCTCTTTCATTTAATTCTTCCCACTTTTCTCAGTCTATACGTTTCAACTAAACCAACCTTTTAACAAAGATTCAATTATTTATTTTATAAGGTGGATAGAAATGGATTTTACTTTAATGATACTTATTGTTTGATAGAAAGTCAACTATTTTATTCTATAAATTTTTACCCAAAAGAATTCCCTTTCTATTTTCCTTTTATCCTCTATAAAATGGAAGAAAGTTCACTATTTATCTTGTATCAACCTCCTATTAAATAATAAAAAGCTGCCGTATATAACCGACAGCTTTATTCAAACGTCATTTAAGATGTAAAAACATTCAAGACACTTGTATTTTGCTCTAAAGTTAAGAAAAGATTCTTCAGATTACTTCTCTAACACAAGAACGTCTTCTGTAGAGAAAAAGCTTTCTTTATAGCCAGAAGCTTCATATGCCTTCAAGATATCCGCCTCAAAAAATCCTTTGCCTTCTTGCCTTGTTTCTCTCGGTACAACAACATAATCAATATTTAAGTCAACTTTTTTATCATTATGATAGTAGATATCATATAGTTTTTCATGCTGTCGAAGGCTTGGAGTATAACTCCCCGTCGTTACTACTGAAGACTCAATTGGCAAATCTTTTAATACTGATTGTATCCCTTCAAAATAATCCTTTCGATTGTGGTAATATTTAATTTCAAAGTTCCATTTATGAGTGTAGCTATAGAGGATCCCTCCTGAAATCACTAAAGACGAAGCAACGAGAGCAACAAGGGCCTTCTCCCCTACTACTTTATAATTACTCAATTGATCCAATGCCAATATTCCCATAATGAATAAAAGAGTAACTGATCCATAGCTATATTGGAAATTAATATCATATTGATAAAGCCAATCTGTTAGTAAATTAATCGCTAGCAGAGGAAGCATAAGGAAATAAGTTGATAGGCGTCGTTGGACAAGTGGCAAAAAGCCTAGAGGAAACAGAACTAAAAAGATATAGCCAAGTTTCTTAGCCGTAAACAGACTACCCAGAACATAAAGCGGATTTAAGATAGTGTTTTTCATCACCATTAACAATCCATTCTCCCCAGACATTAACAAATGACTATATCGAGAAACCATTGCACCTTCACCATATTTTGTCAACAGAAACATAGCGAATCCAAAGTAAATTACCGGCAAGACAAATGTACTAGCATATAACCACTTTTTGAATCTCGGAGATATAGAAAAACGATTCTGAAAGACAAAATAGAGTCCTAGCGATAGTACGTAAATAAAGGAATCCTCTTTTACAAAAAGGATGAGGAGAGCAAACAAGATAGTTCGCAAACGCCATTGAGAGATGATGGCGTAAAAGAGCCATAGAATTAGAGGGGGTAAAAAACAGTTCTCATGAATGTGGTAACTGCCACTGGTTGTCATTGCTGGAGTAGCAAAAAATAGTGCAATGACTAGAGGATTTAACAGTTTTGGCAATTGTAATTTCTTCAATACCAGCCCGAGGGGGATTATAGCAGAAAATACAATAAGAATTTGTAAAATTTCTAATGTTTCTACATAAGGAAACAACATGTAGAATGGAAGAATCGCATAAAAGATTGGAGAAATATGGACAGCAAAGTGCGATAAAGCCTTATCTCTCTCAAGCGTTGTTATCTGTGTGAAGTCTGTCTTCATCCTCTCAAACATTTGAGAGAAAATCCCAATATCAAATGTCGAACCTGAATTTGCCTTGACTTTATAATACACTACAACAGATAAGTAAAGGACATAACAAACTCCAATAATTAAAGTCATCAAGGTAAGTCGTTTAACCCATACTTTACTGATTTTGTCTACAGCCAACCTACTAATAATTAGTCCGATTAATAATGCAATAACAACTGAAGTCAAAATTGGCCAAATTAAAGAAGTAAATTTTGATTCAGCGATATTAAAAGAGTGAATTTTTAGGGCTTCATCTTGAAATTTCCCACTTGCTTGAAGGAGAAGCTTGGGAAAAGATAGCACCACTAATACTGGAAAGACAATTGCAAACCTTATATTGTCTAGATAGAAAAATAAGAATAGAGCAACTGAAATCATAATCAAGCCCAGAGATAAGAATAAGGTTGGACTTTTAAGAATTGCTACAAATAGAATCAAAGCTATCAAAAAAGTATTGAGAACACCAATATCAATGAGTTTCTTATACTCACCAATAAACCAAAGAAATGGGTAAATGATGACAACCCCGATAATTGTCCCAACAATTCCTACTTCTCCTAATTTTAGAAAGAGCGCTTCAGTCGAAAATCTAAGCAAATTAAACAAAACGACAATAAAGTAGGATCCTAACAGTAACCATAAATAGTTCATGTTGGTTAGATTCTTAATTTTTTTCATTTAAACCTCCCGTAATTATAAAATATTTTACCATAAACTGAAGAGCTTGCCTATTTAAAGATAAATAAAGGAGATAATTTTTGACTGCGGCTTTCTCTTTTGAATTGGTTAATAAAAAAACTTATTTCTCACGAAATAAGTTCCCATAAACAGATAAAATTTCTTAGGTCACCTCAGTGATCAATCCTGTATCGACATCATAGACAGCTCCTGAGATAATGACATCGTCTGGAATCAGCGGCGATGCTTTTAAGAGAGCGACATCCTCCCGGACGCTCTCGTAGATATCTTGAAAGGGTAGGAAGTCTTGGTCTCCAACATCAACTCCCAGTTCCTTCTTCAGATGCTGACGGAAGCCTTCATTCTCAAAGGTTTGTGCTCCACAGTCTGTGTGGTGCAAGACCACGATTTCTCGAGTCCCCATCTGTTGCTGGGAAATGACCAAGGAACGAATCATGTCCTCTGTCACGCGCCCTCCTGCATTCCGCAAAATATGGGCATCCCCCAGAGCAAGCCCTAGTGCTGGTGCGACGTGAAGGCGAGAGTCCATACAGGTCACAATGGCTACTTGCGTTTTCGGTTTGATGGGGAGATGAAGGTCTCCGTGCAATTCAACATAGGCTTGATTGGCTTTTAAAAAATTCTCAAAATAGGACATTAGGAACTTCCTTTCTGGTCAATAAATAGTTTGAACACCAAATTATTTACACTCTATCTTACCATCTTTTTCCCAGATTGTCAGTTGTCAGCCTACATGAAAAAGAGGCTGGGACAAAAGTCCTAGTCTCTCAATTGTCTTTGGATTGTCGAGCAAGACGCAGTGGTTGAGTGGGCTCTACTACGCTGATTTGATCAGCTTTTACAGCACTACTCAACTGTGCGGAGGTGGGACGACGAAATCGAATTCTAACGAATTACCGATTTCTGTCCCACTCTCTTTTATGCATTAAGACCGTTTTGGTAAATAGCGATTCAACAAGCCAGCAAAAGTTTGAAGGTTGAGACTTTGAACATAGATCTCACCAGTCCCTCTAAAGGTATTGACGACTCCTTCACCCGTTCCGATGGACTGCCAGAAACCATTCTCCAAATGAATATTATAATCCAAAGACTGGCTCCAAGCAACGACATGGGCGTTATCGATGGTGATTTCTTGATTGTTTAACTCGATTTTTTTAATAGAGCCGTAGGCATTCACCAAGAGGGTCCCTTGCCCTTGGGTCGTCATGACAAAGAAGCCGCCCTGACCACCAAAGAGAGCCTTACCGATCGATTGGGTTTCCATTGTATAGTAAGCTGTACCATCAAGTGCAAGGAAGGCACCATCGTTCAATCGATACTGCTTTTCGCCCAAGTAGAGAGGTACAACCTGACCTGGTGAGTCGGGTGCCAATGCTAGATAAGCATTATTAGACTGGGCAAATACCTGAGTAATAAAGGTGCTTTCACCAGAAACCATTGACCGTCCAACTGCTTTCACAAATCGTCCCACACCAGAGCCACTCGCGTTTAATTTGGTGTTAAGGGTTACATTAGGTGTATGGTAGACCATACTCCCCCGCTGAATATAGACAGTCTCACCTTGATTGAGAGATAGCTCGACCAAAGGGAACTGCACATTGTTATCTGTAAAAAATTGCATGATAATTAACCCCTATCTTTAAGTAAGTATAGACAAAGTATAGCACAGGAAAAACCTTTTCGCAAACGATTCCAAATTCTGTTAAGAAAAGACTCTTTTAAGAACCTCTCCTACAGTGGAGACCGCTATCACTTGAATACCATCTGGTATCGCGATCCCTTGGAGAGAATTTTTTGGCGCGTAAATCTTAGTGAAACCAAGTTTGGCCGCTTCGTTAATCCGCTGCTCAATCCGAGTCACGCGACGAATCTCACCAGTCAAGCCAATCTCACCGATAAAGGCCTCTTGAGGATTGGTTGGAAGCTCCTTGTAGCTAGAAGCAATGGCCACCGCTACGGCTAAGTCAATGGCTGGTTCGTCCAGTTTGACACCACCAGCTGACTTGAGATAGGCATCCTGATTTTGGAGAAGAAGTCCACAACGTTTCTCTAAAACAGCCATAATGAGGCTAACCCGGTTAAAATCAAGACCCGTTGTTGTCCGCTTGGCATTTCCAAATACAGTCGGTGTCACCAAGGCCTGAACTTCCGCCAAGATTGGTCTGCTTCCTTCCATGGTGACGACAATGGCAGAGCCAGTTGCCCCATCCAAACGTTCTTCTAGAAAGACCTGACTCGGGTTGAGGACCTCAACCAGCCCGCCTGACTGCATCTCGAAAATCCCAATCTCATTGGTGGAGCCAAAGCGGTTCTTGACCGCTCTCAGGATCCGGAAGGTGTGGTGGCGCTCGCCCTCAAAATAGAGCACCGTATCCACCATGTGCTCCAACATCCGAGGCCCTGCCAAAGTCCCTTCCTTGGTCACATGGCCGACGATGAAGATAGCGATGTTATTGGTTTTGGCCAGTTGCATGAGCTCAGCTGTTACTTCCCGCACCTGAGAAACCGATCCCTGCACCCCTGAAATTTCAGGAGACATAATGGTCTGGATAGAGTCGATGATAAGGAAGTTAGGCTGGATGCGTTCCACTTCTGCTCGCACGCTCTGCATATTGGTCTCAGCATAGAGGTAAAACTCACTGTCGATATCCCCCAAGCGCTCTGCCCGAAGTTTGATCTGCTGGGCCGATTCCTCGCCACTGACGTAGAGAACCGTTCCCACTTGAGACAGCTGGGTCGATACTTGAAGGAGCAGGGTCGATTTCCCAATCCCTGGATCTCCCCCGATGAGGACCAGACTTCCTGGGACGACACCGCCTCCAAGGACGCGGTTGAATTCCTCCATCTCCGTCTTGGTCCGATGGACATTGATGGAGGTCACATCCGCCAGTTTCATGGGTTTGGTCTTTTCACCCGTTAAGGACACACGCGCATTCTTAATCTCGGTGACCTCAACTTCCTCGACAAAAGAAGACCAAGACCCACAGTTAGGACAGCGCCCTAGATACTTGGGTGAATTGTAGGCACAATTTTGACAAATAAAAGTCGTTTTTTTCTTAGCTATGATAAACCTCTTTCTAAATCTCTAGCTCACACTCAATCACTTGGCAAAAATCAATCTTCTCATTTGGTACAAACTGGCGCATGAGCATGCGATGGGTTACAACTACCACCGTTTGATATTCCCGATACTTAGCCATGCATTCTAGAAAACGAGACTTCATCTTTACAGCTGTCTCATATTGAACAGGAGAATTTGGGAGCAACTCCCCCTTGTTTTCTAAAAACAGACATCTAGCTGTTTCAAAGTTCTCTATACCTGTTTCATAAACCTGCCATTCATGCAATAATGGCTCTACCCTCAAAGGAAGGCCAGTAGCACAGGATACATAAAAAGCCGTTTCTAAAGCTCGCGTCACTGCAGAAGACACCAGGATATCAGCTGAGCCAAACAAAGGATTTTTGCAAAGTTCCTGAGCTTGTTGTCTTCCTTTCTCAGATAAGGGTGCCAAATCTATCCCGAATCCAGTATAGGAACGCTCCTCTAACTCACGGTAATTTGGCTCCCCGTGACGGATAAAAATAATTTTCATATTAAGATCCCCATAAAACTATCCAATCTTGATTCCGCAATCTTGCCACTGCTTCAGTGTTTTAGAGAATTTCTTCTGGTTGGCAACTCCGACAGCAGACAAATCGACAGAAACCTGATAATTCTCCTTGGTAGCTGCCAAAACGGAAGTCTTAACACAGCCATTGCCATCTACCCCTATAAACTCTATGCTTTTAGCACCGTTTTCCTCTAAAAAATCTTTTAAATCTGGATTAGTAAAACAAGAAGCCCGACGCTTCTCAAAGATACGAGAAGATACAAGCAGCAAGCCGGTCGCAAATTTCTTCTTTCTGTCTTTTCTCTCCCAGAAAAAACGATTGAGAATATAGATAACTCGGTCGCTGGGATAGGTAGCAATTTTGTCATTTACAGCTGCAGTCAGTTCTTCATGATATGCTTTTCCTACAGCAACATAATCTGACTGCATGTCTACAACTAATAAATAGTCTGCCATTTTATTCCTCTATTTCCCAGTTGATCCAAATCCACCAGTACGAACTCCGTCTGCCTCATCTCCATCTGCAATTAAGAAAGGAGCAAAGACAGCCTGAACTACACGTTCACCTACTTCAAGAATCACTTCTTGATCGGTGATGTTTTTCATTTGAGCAAAGATATGGCCTTCATTTCCTGGATTCCCATAGTAGTCGCCATCAATGACACCAACTGAGTTAATCAAGACCAGACCTTTTTTACGAGGATTAGAAGAACGATCATAAAGGTAGAGAACCTCAGTTGGTTGCATATATGCCTTGACCCCAGTTGGAACAAGGACGATTTCGCCTGATGCAATCACTGTGCGCTCCGCAACCTTTAAGTCGTACCCAGCTGCATGTGCTGTCTCCCGTTTTGGAAGCAAGTCTTGATTGGTATAGGTTGATACAAGTTCAAATCCACGAATTTTTGTCATCATAATTCCTCTTTCATTCTAAATAGTTTCCATCTCTTCTATTATACCATCACTTTGACCTAGCGTCTCCCCTATACTACTATTCGTATTTTTCCTGACAAACACACAAAAGCCCCCTCAAAGGAGGAGACTTTTGCAGGAGATTATATGAAAAAAGTAAACTGTATCAAACAAAGTTAGGGGGTCTTTGTTGATGAGACTAGTTTACCTCTTTCTCCTTAAAAAATCCTAAAGAGTTTACAATTCTTGTAAAAGATAGTGGAAGAGTTCGAGATTGCCTTTTTCTTCTTTGACTAGGAACTCTGGATGCCATTGCAAGCCGATGATGCGATGACCGTCCACTGCTTCGATGGCTTCAATGGTCTGATCTCGTGGGTCAATGGCTGTCACTCGAAAGTTAGGCGCCAAGTCCTTGATGCTTTGGCGATGAACAGAATTGATCTGGCTGGCTTTCCCAAAGAGTCGCTCCACCACACTGCCTTTTTTGGTCTCAATTGAATGAGAAGTCCCAAAAGGGAGGCCCTGCCAGTGCCCTTCTACTTCTTGATGGAGAGTCCCACCAAAGGCAACATTGACCAACTGAACGCCACGACAGATAGCTAGGACGGGCTTGTTTTGACGGACCGCTTCTTTTAGCAAGGCCAATTCAAACTGATCGCGCTCGAGATTGTAGTCATCACTTTCGACGGTGATCTCTTCGCCATAAAAGCTAGGATGGACATTTTGCCCTCCACTGAGGATGAGCTTGTCCACTGTTTCGATATAATCCTTGGCAAAAGATGGGTCTCCCACTGGGATGACCATAGGAAGGCCACCTACTTGCTTAATGGTTTCCGCAAATTTACAAGATACAGACGAATGGATATTTTTCCCATCTGGATCCACTGCACATAGATTGGCAGAGACTCCAACAATCGTTCTACACATGGCCTTCCCTCCTTTGATATTTCTATTCCCTATTTTATCATCCCACCTTTAGAGCGTCTAATATGTATTTTTTAAGGACCTGATAAATATTTTTTATCACCCAAAGCATAGATGTTTTCCCTTAAAATCTTCCTATGTCAAGTGAGTTTTTTTCCTTTTTGTATGGTAAAATAGAAATGAAATCTTCACGAAGGAGAATGCTATGGATAAACAAATCGTTGCGGTCATCGGTCCAGGTTCTTGGGGAACTGCCCTTTCTCAAGTCCTCCACGATAATGGCCACGAAGTACGGATCTGGGGAAATGTCCCAGAACAAATTGACGAAATCAATCAAGAACATACCAACAAACGCTACTTTAAGGATATCATGCTAGATCCAGGAATCAAGGCCTACCATAACTTGGACGAAGCCCTTTCTGGTGTGGATGCAGTCCTCTTTGTCGTTCCAACCAAGGTAACACGACTCGTTGCCAAGCAAGTAGCTGAACTCTTGGATCATCCTGTCAAGGTCATGCATGCTTCCAAAGGTTTAGAACCAAACAGTCACAAACGGATTTCTCAGATCTTAGAAGAGGAAATCCCCGCTTCTCTCCGTAGCGAGATTGTGGTCGTGTCTGGGCCAAGTCACGCCGAAGAAACCATCGTTCGTGATATTACTTTGATTACAGCGGCTTCTAAAGATTTAGAAACAGCTCGCTATGTTCAGGAACTCTTCAGCAACCACTACTTCCGCCTCTATACCAATACAGATGTGATCGGAGTTGAGACAGCCGGTGCCCTGAAAAATATTATCGCAGTCGGAGCTGGAGCCCTCCATGGACTTGGATACGGAGATAATGCCAAGGCTGCCATCATCACGCGTGGACTAGCTGAAATTACCCGTTTAGGTGTTAAACTTGGCGCCAGCCCATTGACCTATAGTGGGTTATCCGGAGTTGGAGACCTGATCGTGACAGGGACTTCCATCCACTCAAGGAACTGGCGAGCTGGGGATGCCCTCGGTCGCGGTGAAAAACTAGAAGATATCGAAGCCAACATGGGTATGATCATTGAAGGGATTTCAACCACTAAGGCCGCCTACGAACTGGCCCAAGAGCTTGACGTCTATATGCCGATCACACAAGCCATCTACCAAGTGATTTATGAAGGGCAAGACATTCGTGAAGCCATTAACTTCATGATGAACAATGAATTTAAAGAAGAAAATGAGTGGAACTAAGGGATCGTTCCTTACCAATTAGATTAACAACCAATTATTCTTTAGTTAGAAAGGAATTATTATGACAAAAGTTAGAAAAGCAGTCATTCCTGCGGCCGGACTTGGAACTCGTTTCCTACCTGCAACCAAAGCCTTGGCCAAAGAAATGTTGCCAATCGTGGATAAACCAACCATCCAATTCATCGTTGAAGAAGCCCTTAAGGCTGGCATCGAGGATATTCTCGTTGTCACTGGTAAATCAAAACGTTCGATTGAAGACCACTTCGACTCAAACTTCGAACTTGAGTATAACCTCAAGGAAAAGGGGAAAAATGACCTGTTGAAACTGGTCGATGAAACTACCGGGATGCGCCTCCACTTCATTCGTCAGACTCATCCACGTGGCCTTGGAGATGCCGTTCTTCAAGCAAAAGCCTTTGTTGGGAATGAACCTTTTGTCGTGATGCTTGGAGATGACCTCATGGACATTACCGATAACCAGGCTACTACTCTAACGAAGCAATTGATGAATGACTATGAAGAAACACATGCTTCAACCATTGCTGTCATGAAAGTTCCCCATGAAGAAGTTTCAGCCTACGGAGTCATTGCACCTCAAGGGGAAGGCATCAAGGGACTGTATAGCGTTGAAACCTTTGTCGAAAAACCGGCACCTGAGGAAGCACCAAGTGACCTTGCCATTATTGGTCGTTACTTGCTGACTCCAGAGATCTTCCAAATTTTAGAAAACCAAAAACCAGGCGCTGGAAATGAAATCCAATTAACTGATGCCATTGATACCTTGAACAAGACCCAACGAGTATTTGCCCGTGAGTTTAAAGGCAGACGCTACGATGTGGGGGACAAGTTTGGGTTCATGAAAACATCTATTGATTATGCCTTGAAACACCCACAGGTTAAAGATGATCTCAAACAATACATCATCAACCTTGGAAAACAATTAGAAGAAACAGGAAAAGGTACCGAGGAGTAAAAAATTGCTCCCCTCGAATTTTCGACTATGAAGTAAAGAGACCGGACAATACGTCCGGCCTCTTTTCATTTCTTAAAAAGTTGCTTTTTTAGGCTTTGTTCTGTTTGCGTTTTTCTACATAGAAGGCAAATCCAAGGGCACTAATCAAGACACCGCCGATGATACCAACCATTGAAATGGTTTGTCCAGTAGATGGCAATTTCTTGCTTTCTGTTTTTTCTTCTACCTTAGCTGCTGTTTTGTAGACAACTCCATAAGATGAGAAGTGATTGGTTGTGAAGGTTACCTTGCTCTTGTCTTCATTCAAACTGAACTGGTAGGTTTCAACCTTGCCATCTTCTCCAATGCCTACAACAGATTCTACTTCTTTCGTAGGATCAACTGGCATAGTCACCACAGTTGGGCTGAATTGATGAACGGCTCCATTTTGATTTGACAACTGAATGTCATAAATCTTATAATCTTTACCTTTCAAAGCTTGGACGTCCTTCAAAACAGAAACTGCCAAATTAAAGCCACCTTGGGCAAAATCTGGGTTTTGTAGGGTGATTCCAGTAAGAGGATCTACTAAAATGTAAGAATTCGTCGGAAGAACTGGACGATTGTTTGTAGTTGGAGCAGGGACAATCTTAGTTGATGTGTTTACATCCTTGTTTGGCTCAGTACTTGGTTGAGTTGGCTTGGTTTCGTTCTTGCTTGGCTCAGTACTTGGAACTGTTGTTGTGGTTGCGTCCGTACTTGGCTCATTTGTCGTGGTAGCATCCGTGCTTGACTCGACACTTGCCTCTGTTGTCGTAGTTGCGTCAGTGCTTGGCTCGGCACTTGCCTCTGTTGTCGTAGTTACGTCCGTACTTGGCTCGACACTTGCATCTGTCGTCGTAGTTACGTCCGTACTTGGATCGACACTTGGCTCAGTTGTTGTGGTTGCATCCGTGCTTGGCTCGACACTTGGCTCAGTTGTTGTAGTTGCGTCAGTGCTTGGCTCGACACTTGCCTCTGTTGTTGTGGTTGCGTCAGTGCTTGGCTCGACACTTGGCTCAGTCGTCGTGGTTGCATCCGTGCTTGGCTCAGTACTTGGAGCTGTTGTTGTGGTCGCGTCCGTTGGTTCCTTGTAATCATCTGGGAGAGATGCCCGATACGGATCATCTGTTCTACCCGCTTCTTTCAAGGTTGCTGAAAGCTCAGCTTCATATTGTTTAAATTGTTTGAAAAGACGTTCAGAACGCGCAATTGCTTCAGCAGTTACTTGATCCTCTGCCCCTTTTGCAGCTGCTTCATCAGCTTTCAAGGCAGCGTATTTTGCATCACTCACTTTTTGTTCAATAATGAGCTGTTCTTCTAGTGCTTTCCAATGATTTTGGATAGATTTTCCAAAGAGATCTTGGTTATTGATGGCCATTTGGTCAATGTGCCAAACTGTCCAATACCATGAATTTGGATCATAAGTAGCTGTTTGAGGTTTAAAAGCTTCGTAAGTATCCTTTACATTTCCATAGAATGGAACATAAGGGGTATTCCGTGAAGGTCCCATACCTATCCATACAGTTCCACCAAATGATTTTGGAAGATTTGGATTGATTTGATAGACATGGGCATCGATTACATTTTCGTTTCCTAAAGCATATTTGTATTGGTCTTTACGAACAGTATCGTTGCTACCATCGTCACCTTGTTTCTTCACGCCAATTTGATCATCTGGTACAAAGCGTCCATTCAAGTGTTCAAAACGGTTCCGTTGCAAGGCAAAAGCATCTTCTAAAGTGTATTTTTTGTTTGGATCGGTTGGTGAACGGAAGAGCTCATACTCATCATCCTCATAGGTGACTTTAGAGTCTGGATCTAGCAAGGTAATACCTGCATAGGTCCGTGAGCGGTCTCCTTCAGCATATTTTTCTGGTCCATAAGATTTAGCAATATGGAAGTTTCCATCTTTATCGGTCTTGTAGTTGCCAGATTCCTTGGCTACTTTTTCTACATCTTTAGAGGCAATGACATTTTCAGTGTCATTCAAATCAACATGACCTAGGTAGTAGGTATTTGCAAAGACTGCGTATTTATCTTCTGGCACCTTCACCGCTACATATTGGTGACCAGATAGAATTTCCATATACCAAGTTTCATTTTGGTCTGCAAAAACGACCACGTTCCCTTCAGCTGAACCTTTTTCTTCAATGACTTTAGCCAGTAATTCAACCCCTTCGCGGGCAGTTTTAACACGTGGCAAGATGACATCCAGCATAGCAGCTTCTGGAAGTCCATCCGCTTTCAAAGGATCCGTTGTCAAGACCTTCTTATTTGGAATAGCTGTTACTGTCGCAGTCATGGATACACCGGCCTCATTAAAACCGTGTTCCCCGAAAGCACCATTACTACCGTCACCACGAGCAGAATCATAAGTAGCTGTGTATTTCATTTCGTTGGTAGCATGCGGGTAGGTGAATCCGTTGGATTCATCCTCGATTTGATCTCCCTCATTATAGGTCTTGGCATCGACAACAACATAGTTTTTGTTGTGTTTTCCACCATTTGGATAATAAGGATAGTCCTCAGTCCGACCAAAAAGGGTGGTACCATCCTTGGTCAACTGGCGGCCAATGATAAATCCACAACAGGCCTGAACGGCTTGAATTGGTAGGAGTAAGAACGTCATCGCTACCAAAGCTAGTTTAAACAACCATTTCTTCATTGCAAATCTCCTTTTTGCTTATTTTATGTCCTCAAACGGTTTTTGGACACAAGAAGGTTTTATATACCACCAGTCTACTCCTTTTGAATCAACATTGCAAGCGCTTTCTTTTTACGTTTTTATTCATTTATTGGTAATATTTTTTGCTTTCTCTACCGTTTTTGAGAAATATATACAAAAAAACTGAGACTTCACTCAGTTTTCAGATAATTTACAAATGTGCTACAAATCAAAAAAAGGGATGAAAGATAAAAGGCCAAGCACAAAGAAGGATAGCCCCAACTGTATAAAGGATCAGGGCTCCCCAGCGCCAGCTTTTCTTCACGCTATCTCGCTCACCATAGATGGGAAAGACAAAAGCTAGAATCCCTCCTCCCACCAGGCCTCCTAGATGACCGGCTAGACTGATCCCCGGCATGAAACTAAAGAGGATATTGATCAAAATCAAGGCAGTGTAACGTTGGCCCAGATAGCGAATATAGGGACTTCGAGCGATGAAGCGTAAACTGACAATGGCAGCAAAGAGTCCAGCTAGGGCTGTAGAAGCACCTGCTGCGACGACTTCTGGAGAAAAGACCAAGACAAAAAGATTGCCCATCAAGCCAGATAAGAGGTAAAGGGCTAAGAAGGCCTTCGAGCCAAATAGATCTTCTGCGATTCTACCGATAAAATAAAGGGTAACCATGTTCAAAACAAAGTGCTGCAAGCCAACATGAACAAACATGGCAGCAAGCAAACGCCAGCTCTGGCTTGGGTCCACCTGGATTTCATATCCTAAGACACCCCCAAAGTCGTAAACAGATTGAACCGATTCATAATCAAAGCCACGAAGCAATAACATGGATAGAAAAACACCGGTTGTTAATAAGAGTAAGCTACTGGTCACTGGGTATTTCTTATCAAATAGTTGATTCATCCACAATAACCTCCTGTACTGGAATATCATGGGGAGCAGGTGCAAAGTCTACTTCCTGGCAGGCATAGATGGTGCTGACGGTCGCTCCGTCGAAATCTGCCAAATAGCGATCGTAATAACCTCCGCCATAACCTATCCGGTAGCCATCCTTTTGAAAGGCCACTCCGGGAACATGGATCAGGTCAATCTTCGACTGATCTACCGCTTGAGTAGCATCCTCTGGTTCCAAGAGGCCAAAGGCTGTTGGTTTCAAATTCTGCGGATCATAGGCCACAAATTCCATGCATCCTTTGGGATAGGTCTTTGGGATGACGACCTGTTTGCCATCTTCTTGAGCTGCATCAATCAGAAAACTTGTATCCACTTCATGCGGGAAGGACAAATAGGTCGCAATCACGCTTGCTGCTTGATAAGCTGGCAAAGAGCGCAACCGCTGGATCAAGGCTTGATCAGCCTTTCGCTTGTTCTCCAGCTCCAAGCCTTTCATCTTCTTCAATACACTTTTTCGAATACTTGCTTTCATTTCCATCTCTCTTTATTGGTTGGCTTTCATTTTTAAGAAAGGACTAATGGCTTTGACACCAAAGTGCAGGGCTTCTTCCTTGGGACTCATCTGAGGGTGATGGAGGGCATAAGGGCTGTCCACTCCCAACCAGAACATGACTCCATCCACTTTTGACAAGAGATAACCAAAATCCTCTCCGGTCATCGCTGGCAGGATATCCATCAAGGTGACATCTTCTGCTTGATCAAAGAAGGTCATCAGTTCATCTGCCAAGTCTGGATTGTTTTCCACTGGCAAATAGCCCCCTTGCTTGAGTTCCAGGTCTAATTCCATATCAAAAGTCGCTGCAACTCCTCTCGCAATCGTCTCGAGTCGCTTCTGGGTCAAGAGGTTCATTTCCATAGTCAGAGTTCGAATCGTTCCATGTAGAAAGGCCGTCTCTGCAATGACATTATTGGTCGTCCCCGCATGCATGGAACCAAAGGTCACAACCGCTCCCTCGACAGGATCGACATTGCGGCTGACAATGGTTTGAACCTGAGTGACAAAATAGCTGGCAGCAACCAAGGCATCCTTGGCTTCATGGGGAAAAGCAGCATGTCCCCCTTTTCCTTTAAAGGTCAGCTTCACTTCACAGGTCCCTGCAAAGAGCGTCCCCCGATTGGTCGCAATCTCGCCTACCTTTAAGTCCGGACGGACATGGAGGCCGTAGAATTGATCAGGCAACCAGTCTCCAAAGGCCCCATCCTCAAACATGAGCATGCCTCCAGCTTCATTTTCCTCGGCTGGTTGAAAGAGGAACAAGAGATTGTTCTTAGGCTGTTCTTGAACCAGTTGCTCCAGCAAGCCCAAGGCTAAGGTCATATGGACATCATGACCACAGGCATGCATCCGACCTTCGTGACGAGAGGCAAAGTCAAGGCCAGTTTGCTCGATAATGGGCAGTCCATCGATATCCGTTCGCCAGCCAATGGTCTTTTCTGGATTGGATCCCTTCAAAAAGACTAAGATCCCCGTCCGCCAGGTCCGCTGCTCGACGAATTCTTTTCCCTCAATGATTTCTGCGATCCGCTCCAAGAGATAGGCTTGTGTTTTAAATTCTTCTAGTCCAATTTCTGGGATTTGATGCAGGTCCCGTCGAATCTTTACTAAATCAAGTGTCATATCCATCTTCCTCTTTTGAGAAGAAGCCGAGGTATCCCCCAGCTTCCTTTTCTTATTCCTCTATTATAGGTTACGCAAGGCATCCTCAAGTGCTGTTTTTTGTTGCGTCTGTTCGTCAATCGTCTTGATCACGCGCGCAGGTACACCTGCTACCACTACATTTTCAGGTACATCTTGGGTAACAATCGCACCCGCCGCTACGACAGAGCCATTACCAACTTGAACCCCTTCGATAACGACGGCATTGGCACCTACCAAGACGTTATCCCCAATACGAACTGGTTCTGCAGAGGCTGGCTCAATCACACCAGCTAGAACCGCCCCTGCCCCGATGTGGCTATTTTTACCAACCGTTGCACGGCCACCAAGAATAGCTCCCATATCGATCATGGTCCCCGCACCGATTTCAGCACCGATATTGATGACCGCTCCCATCATGATCACCGCATTGTCTTCAATGGTCACCTGATCTCGAATGATCGCACCTGGTTCAATCCGGGCATTCAAATAACGCTTGTCCAGCAAAGGTACCGCTGAATTGCGACCATCTTGCTCTACGATATAGTCTTTGTTTTCTGTTAGGTTGGCAAGAAGGGGCTCAATCTCTTTCCAGTCTCCAAATAGGACATTGCCTAGCTTTACAACGGATGCTGGAAGCTCTCCTGCCAATTCCCCTTCAAAGGTCACTTTTACGTTGGTTTTCTTTTCTGCATTGCCGATAAAGGCGATAATTTCTTGTGCAGTCATTTTTTGTGCAGTCATGGCGATACCTCTTGTTCTATGTAGTCAGTCCTCTAGGAAGATAGGCTCCTTTTGAACTCTTAGATTTTACTATTATAGCATAATTTAACAGACACATTAAATCACGCTATGGTTTCTTTTTAACAGCTATTTCTTTTAGATACCACTGCTCGGAGTTTTCCTCGAAATTTAGGGAAACTAGTTCATTGTCTACTGTTGAATAGGAGAGGGTGCAGGAGTATACTTTCTGAGAAGATGAGATGGAAAAATGTGTGACTTCAGGAGTTCCCATTTGAGAAATAACGTCATGAATTTCCTGTCCATCTTGAGAAAAGAGAGCTCTAAATTCTTCTGTTGTTTTGGTCGGTTCTCCTAAAGAATTACCGTAATATCCCATATAGATATTAGTGACCCTATACTCATTGTCATGTCCCATTAGATTAAAACTGACATTTCCACGATTATCCGGTAGTTCATATTGTAAGGTAATTCCCCGATTGTTTGCACTTACATTAGAAAAATATCCTCTTTTGGCTTTTCCATGCTGATTCACAAGTTCTTCTGCGGTCACATTGGATAATTTATTTTTTTGACTGAGAACTAATAACTCGTCAAAATTAAAGTCACGAATTCCATTATCCCCATCTATATAGGGGGAATTTTCGGCAGTCAATTGTCCCGATTTCTTATCTGACTCACTCTTCTCTTCCTTTGTTGAGCTAGAAGATTCTGATGTTTGGCTAGAGGAGGCAGATGATTGTTTAGAGGATGTCGAACTGAAAGAATGGCGGTCCTGTTTCTTACTTACTGGGGTATCCTGCTCTGTCTTTTGGGAAGATTGACTCACATAGCCAATTACCCCAATTATAAAAGTAAAGAGAAGAACCACCCCCACGCCAGCTACTAGAAGAGAACCAAAACGAGGCAAGCCTGATCCACGAAAAGCATCCTCACGGACGCTTCTCTTCACTCCTTTTTGATAGCTCTGAAGACTGGGACTTTCAAAAGCTTCTCCTTCAGGTCCACGATCCGAAAAGACTTCAGATACTTCCCTATTCCTACTAGGGAACCTAGACCATGCTCTTTGAATCTGTCTATCTTTTTCCATTCCATTTTCCCTTCTATTTGCTTACATTTGTTTTTTAGGGTCTGGTTGACTCTTACGCAACAAGTAATAGGAATCTTCTACCTGTTTAAACTCCAATAAATAAGTTTTCTCCTTCTCATCCTGATAGGACAGTTGAAAGCCTTCCTGATCAGGGCCGATTTGGCGTCGGACAAGGGATTGTAAGCCCTGATAGCTACCTAGAAGTGCCTTCAAATCTATCTTTTCTCCAGGTTCTAAGCTCTGATAAACTTTTTCTGAAAAAAATTTTTTTCCATCCCAATCGAGATTGGCCAGACTGGCGTCAATCTCTTCTAGCAGATAGCTACCATCAACCCCCTTGCTAAAAAGCAAACGGATGGATGACCCCTTGCCTCTGTCGTCCCAACGATAAAGGAGGGAGAGACTGGGCTGCTTACTTGCTGTAGATTGAATGAGGACTTTCTCTTGCGGATGTCCCATCTCCTTCAGAAGGTTCTCCAGGCGACTTCCAGTCTGCTTTAGGCTACCGTTTTGGTTCTTTATCGACAGAGGGAAATGTTCGATCTGATCCAAGGTCCATGACGAATCCTTTTTTTCATTGGTTTCTTTCAAGAGTCGCTCCCCTTGAAATTCTTTCGCTTTAAAAGTTGACAAGTTCCTTATTTCATTTATGTCTCTAGAACTTTTCGGCGGATGACTAAGGACCTCTAGGCCCATCCCTAAGAGGAGCGCCAGCAGCAGGAGACCAGGAATTTTTAGCTTCTTGATGACTGTATCCATTTACTCCTCCTTATTCGACCTTGACTAGATAATAGCGAGCATCTTTTTGGGCTTGCAAAGTGAGAAAGACCAGTCCCTCTTGTGCACGGTAGGTCAAGACCAAAACTATCTTTCCATCCTTAAGATTCAAAAGTAATGATTGTGGCAAGCCAACCTTTTGTAAAATGTCTTCTAGTTTCATGCCTGTTTTCTCTTTCCCGCTAGCAAGACTGGTCAGGGTTGCCTTTTTCAGCTGTTTACTTTCTAAATTGTGCTTAGAGGTTGGTTGATATCCCTGAATAGCTGTCAGATAGTAGCCATCCTTCATATGAGTAAATTCAAATTGGTATCTATCTCGACCATCTTGTGTCGTACCATAGCTGAGACGAAGGAGCTGCGTTCTAGCTTTTGATTCAAGCCGAGCCTGCTTGGCTCCCCCTAATTTTTCGACCAGGGTCTCTGGGGTCGTCCCCTTGGTGCTTGGCACAAGAGTCGCATCTCCTATTTTAAACTCCAGCAATTTCTCCAAATTCACCCCAACTTCTGGGCGATCTGATTTCGCTAGGAAGTCCTTCAGATAGGCTTCCTCCTTACTAAAGGTCACTTGCCGGTCTGGACTTAGCTGGTCTTGTGGTCTCCCAGAAGCAGCGAGTCCATAGCCTACTCCCAGCATTGCGAGGATCCCTAAAATAATTCCTCTTTTTTGGATAAAAGCTAAGAGGGTCTTCAGATGTTTTCTTGTTATTTCCTTTACATTATCCATTCTGCAATCGTATCTGTATCCCTTTCCTTCCGACTGTTTACCCCTGTTTTCTATGGCAACATATCCTACTATACCATAAATAGCCCGTCCTCGCTAGAATAGAGAAGAGGCTGGGACAAAAGTCCTAGCCTCTCAATTGTCTTTGGATT
>NZ_JWAK01000019.1:0-43015 GCF_001069335.1 Streptococcus sp. 1171_SSPC | reverse complement strand
CTCAACTGTGCGGAGGTGGGACGACGAAATCGAATTCTAACCAATTACCGATTTCTGTCCCACTCTCTTTTTCTAGCATTAGGAAAGTTGATTTTTTCTCTTCCCCTACCATTGTGAGGCAGAAAAGTGACCGATCTTAGTCATCGCCTTTTTTAGCAAGAAGGAAATCTCCATCTGATTGTTTCACAAACGTTAACTTATATTGGTCTGTCGTTGAGGATTTAAAACGGATTGTCATGGTAGTCACAATATCATTAGTTTTGTAGTCTTCATCTGCAGACAAAGAAAGAGAATAAATGGTATTATCCTTCAAAACTTCCTTGTAAGAAACGCCATCCTTACCAGTTTTGGAATCTCCGACTTTAAGCTTGTCATAGTAAGAAGAGGTCATGAAATTGTCCTCAGCTTCGTTATAATCCCCTGAATAATAGAGGTCCTGTAAATAATAGGTATCCCCCTCTTTCTTAAAAGTCAGTCTCATATCACGAACGGTATGGAATTGACTATAGGTATCATCCTGATCTTCTTTTAACTCGCCCCACTCTAAATCAATGAGATCTCTTCTAAACGAACCTTGCAAAGCTTTTCCGTGCTCATCCACAACATCTTCAATGGATGTTCCCAAATTTGAAGTTGAGTATGTGCCAAGCTCGAGGTTAGCCAAATCTGTAATGTTCCAAGAAAAATCAGTATCGTCTGGATCAATATATTTTCCAGCCTGATCGCGTTTTGATTCCCCTGCATCAGCTTTCGGATGAAGGACAGGCGAGGAACTTTTAGCACTATTTGCTGCACCCATAGAATGACCGAGGAAGAGACCGATAATGACTCCTAAGACCGCAAAGCCACTAATACAAGCAATTAACAGACCTTTCCCTGGCTTCTTTTGATCACCAGTTTCTGGCACACCAAATGGTGCCTGTGATTGATTCGTATTCATCTTTCATCTATCTCCTCTATATTAAAAACGTTCTGGACCAATGTATAAGAAGTCCCCATCTGGTTGTGCTAAGAAGCGTAATGTCTTATAATCGTCTCCCACTTTAAGGTTGATCTTTGCAACCACTCGAGTAGAGTCATACTCTTCTCCATCAGCAGTGATTTTTGTCTCTGTACCTATTTGAACATTTTGTTTATGTTTCTTCAAAACTTCCAATAAGGAGGTTCCACCTTTACCAGTTTTCTTATCTCCTTTTTTCAGATCTTTGAATTCTTTCGTGCTCATCTCACGATCTGTAGAAGTATCTTCATCTTCGTCGTCTTCACTCGCATAGACTTCTTCCAAGTTAAAGGCTTCTACAGATTTCAAATAATAGTTGCCATCCACTTTTTCAAATTTGAAATAAACATTCTGGTGAGAGGCGTTCTTTGCACGATCCCAAGTAAGAGTCATGCCTTTCTTTTCATAATCGACACTGGTAGCCAATCCATAAGTTTCAACAATCTGATCAGCAGTCAAGCCATAACCGTCCTTGTTGCTATAACTTAATGCAGCAAGGTCTTTTAGGGTCCAAGTAAAGATAACCTCATCCTTTTCTGTAATAAAGCCTGTCTTTGTTTTCTTAGCTTCTTCACTAGCACGGTCTAATCGTTTGGTACGTTTGGCATCTGCTTGAGGCTTAGATGAATGTCCCCAGAAATAGCCAGCTCCGCCACCGATCAAGCCACCAAGAAAGAGGGCAAGAATAGAAAAGACGATAAAGTTAGTCCGTCCACTCTTCGGTTTTGGCTGAACATTCCATTGTGATTGAAAGGCTTGAGGGTTCCCTTGTTGGTAGAAAGGATTGTTTTCTACCTGTGGCGCTTGATTTTGGAAAAATTGTTCCTGTCCTCCAGTTTGTGGTCCTTCTACTGGAGAAGACTGTTGGAAGCCTTGCGCTCCTGGTGCACCAAATGGCTCATAAGCTGTTTGGCCATTTTGTACTCCAAAAGGGTCTTGGAAGTTTTGGCCCATTGAATCTTCAAGAGGTTCTTGAGCAGCCTGCCCCCCTTGTGCTCCAAAAGGGTCTTGGACGGTTTGACCCGTTTGGGCTTCAAGAGGTGGTTGAACAGTTTGTTCGTTTTGTGCTCCAAAAGGTTCTTGAACAGTTTGTCCCTCTTGTGTTCCAAAAGGCTCTTGAACAGTTTGTCCCTCTTGTGTTCCAAAAGGTGTCTTGTCTTCTGTTGTCATAATCTCTCCTTTACTAACAACCTTCGCTCATCGTTCTTTCTACTTTTTTGTGATCATAGTTTGACATGCAAAGTATAAATATAGTAGTTCTACTATATCATAAAACAGTCTATTTTTCCACCTCATTCTGAGATATGGAAAGCGATTAAAAAACGACCTCTTTCGAGATCGTTTTGTCTGTCTATTAAAGACGAGCGTTGAGTTCTTTGCTCAATTCTTCAAATCCTGGTTTACCAAGAAGGGCAAACATGTTACGTTTGTAAGCTTCAACACCTGGTTGGTCAAATGGGTTGATAGCGTTCAAGTAACCTGAAAGGGCGATGGCCAATTCGAAGAAGTAGATGGCATAACCAAGAGTGAAGGCATCTTGCTCAGGAAGAGTTACGTACATGTTTGGCACGTCACCGTCAGTGTGGGCAAGAAGAACACCGTCAGTTGCTTTT
The DNA here is from genome assembly GCF_001069335.1 of Streptococcus sp. 1171_SSPC. Lineage (NCBI taxonomy): Bacteria > Bacillati > Bacillota > Bacilli > Lactobacillales > Streptococcaceae > Streptococcus > Streptococcus sp. 1171_SSPC. Next base: position 40,402 of record NZ_JWAK01000019.1, on the reverse strand, counting down.
TTGTTTACGAAGTCAACGTCTTTTCCTTGGAGGTAACCAAGTCCATCAAGGTCTTCTTCCAATGTAGGGATGATCACGTTCTTACGTGGTTTGTCCACACGGACAACTGTTTCAAACATGATACGAGTTCCTTCTTGGATAAACTGACCCAATGAGTGCAAGTCTGTTGAGAAGTTAGCTGAAGTTGGGTAGATCCCTTTTTGGTCTTTTCCTTCTGTTCAGGCACACCTTATGGATGCATCTGCTGGAAATTCCCTTGCACTGGCTGGCTAGTTTGATTGACTTCAAGCTCTTTGCGCTTGACCTTGACCGTCTTTTTCTGGCATGCTTTTATCCTTATAAATTTTGTTGATTTGTCATATTGCGAAAACATTGAAAAACAATGACAAATTTTACAATATTAAAACATAAATTATTTTCCCTATCAAAAAGGGAGTGGGAAAGAACTTCAAACAAGTTAAAAAGTTCATCTTCCCACCCCCCACAGTTGATCAGGCAATCTTTGGGGCTTAAAAAGCGAAGGAAGATGCCAATCAACCACCGCGTCATCTATTTTTTCTAATTTAGACCCAGAAGCCTGGACTTTTTGTCCAAGCTCTGAATCAATTTTTTAGACTTTTATTTTTCTAAATTGCTTGATTTTAAATTTTGTTATGGTCAAGCAGTTTCGAAAATCTGAATGGTAGAGTCCTTTTCAATTACTACTGCTTGGTCTGCTGCAACATGGAGAGTGCCCGGCAGGCTGCCCTCTTTTGAACCATCAAAAGAAATCGTGATATGGCCCAGTCCAGTTAAATTTTTTTCTACTACATTTCCTACGGCAGTAATCGAATATTCCTGACTATCTACCACCAGCTTTCCACCTTCTAGTATTGCACCTAGAAGATTTTTGTTATCGATTTTAAAACAATACTCTGCTAAGTCTTCCGGAGCTTCTTCTCCAAACAAAATGAGCATATTGGCATCTTGAATCATATTCTGAGCTTCAGGCCCCACTTGAATTACTTTAGCTTCAAAAATTTTCTTCATCTAATTCCTATTCATCCTTTCTCAAATCTGTCATAAACTTATGCTTATAGATAAGTTTAACATAATAGTTGCTATGTTTACGTGCATCTATCAAAGGTTTACTGATAAAGGCCAATACTAGCTATCCAAGCTACTAGCACCCGCGGAACACCATTGAGAAAGCGTGAATAAAGCACAGAAGGGACACCAACCTCAACTGTTTCAGCCTTGGCTTCAGATAGACCGAGTGCTACAGGAATGAAATCACAACCGTTTTGAGTGTTGATAGCAAATATAGCTGGCAGAGCCATTTGGGGCGGAATATTCCCTTTGCCGATTTCAACTCCAATTAAGGTTCCAATAATCTGACTGATAACAGCTCCGGGGCCTAACAAAGGAGATAGGAATGGCAAGGAACAGATAAAGCCAATCAAAATGAGTCCCCAGATGTTCCCAGCTAGGGGAACCATTAATTTTGCCAGCCAATTTCCAACACCTGAACCTTGAATAACCCCAATCAGCAAGGAAACAAAGGCCATGAAAGGAATGATCGTGTTGAGCATTGTTTGGATGGCTTCACGAGCAGCCTGGTTGAAAGTCGCAACGACCTTCCCAGCGCCCATCCCAATTCTTGCTACAATACTTGTTTCAGCTTTTTGCTCTGTAATTTTTTTACTAGTATCGTAAGTTGGCTTTTCTGTTACCACAGTTGTCGCTTTTTCGTCTTCATTAGCAGCAGAAATTTGATTAAGGCCAACTGCTGACACATAGATTTCCTCGGTTATATATTGAGCTAGAGGCCCACTTTTCCCTGTAGCGACAATATTTATTGTAGGGATCCCCTTTTTAGGATAAATACCACAGCGAAGAGTACCGCCACAATCCACGATTGCTAAAGCAATTTCCTCATCTGGGATAGAAGTTTTAAACCCATTAACAGCTTCCATACCGGTCAAATCAGCAATTTTATCCACAATATCTGGCTTTTCTCCTCCGCCAGTGATATAGATGAATTTATGCTTAGCTTCACTAGGTGTAATGACCAAAGGTCCTCCGAAACCGCCATTTCCTTTAACAACTTTTATACTCTTATATGACATAATTTCACTCTTTCTATAAATCAAATGTTTTACTCAAGGTAACACCTTGCTGTTTTGCTACATAAGCAGTTGTAAAATCGGTCACCCAACCGCCTACAAAGTTCATGACAAGCCCAACAAGCATGTAACGAATGGCTAAGTCCATTTGACTTAAACCTAAAGTTTGAATTCCTGTTGCAATTCCCATCCATACAAACAATTCCCCAGGATTGATATGCGGAAATACACCATTTGAAGTATGGCAGAACTGCATCTGAGCTGCTACAAAACTAGGTTTATAATATTCTGGTAAGAAACGTCCCATACTGATTGCCATCGGATTCCCCAGCATAAAGGCTGAAATGAAAGGTAAAATCATATACCGGCTAACAGGATTTTTAGCAGAAATCTTAGCCAGGGAATTGACCTTCTCTTCTCCCAAGAAAGCGATAAGGGTATTCATTGCAATCAATAGCATTAAGACAAGTGGTACAATATTTGTCATCCAGCTAATAAAGGTTTCTCCACCTAATTGGAAGAGTTTCATAAAACTCTCTGCAAAATTTGTAATGTGATTCATAAGGAACTCCCTTTCTTATTTTTTTTAAATAACTGTTTAATAGATAATTGTAAGTAATTCGCATAAAAGCCGAATCCCAGAAAAGAATCAGATGAACTTGTCTCTTTCTCAATACCTGCCTCATGCCAAAGATAGACTTTTCTAGCATCTTCTATGGCTGATTGCATCAACTTATTTTCTTTTCTCACAAGAGGATTATACTTGTCAAAATAATGGATGTCTTCTCCAACATAATCGTCCATATTTTGAAAACGTGCTAAGATTGTGACTCCTTGCATTTTGCTAGCTTTAAGAACCCGACCGTTTTCATCAACCGCGAACATGACAATCGTACCGGATTTGATTCTTCCGGACTTCCTGCCAATCGCTACGCGCCCCAGTCTTCGGAGCATCGTATAGGTCTTATTGAAGTCTTTGAGTTGCTGCCAGCCGAGGAACATTTGAAATATATAAGCTGCCATGACAAATACAGCGAAAATTATTAGCGAATTCATTAAAATACTCCTTTGCTCTTAGAAAATGATAGAAACTCTGTCTCTGTTTCTACAGCCCTCAATGCTTCTTTTAGAGAAGGCTCTCCTGCAATTCGAAAAATGTCGTCATACAATTCCAGCAATTCACTCTCCATTTTGCTTTCAATTTCTGAGGGAATGGCGACTAGAAAGATAAATTCAATCCAATCATCTCCTTTTTGATAAGGCTCTTCTAGCTTTCCAAACATTAAAATAGTCTTTGCATAACCCTGGTTAATTGTATGGGGGAAGGCAATTCCTCCACCAAAAATGGTTGATTGTTTTTTCTCCCTATCAATTATCCGATTTCTAAAACCTTCATCAATCATCTGAAGTTTCTCTAACTCTGCAACCATATTTAGCAAGTATTGCTGATAGGTTTTTTGGGGACTCAACCGAAGAAAACGTAAGCTGACTGTTTCTAGATTTTTTTGATGAAAAGCATTGACCCTCTGCCATTCTTCCTGCAGCCATTGATCATCAAAAAGATGATTAACTTGAATGACTGGAGATTTAGAATCTTTATATTTTAGAGGAACTGTCGTAAAAATCGCGAAATAGTCCTGATTCAAATCCAGATTAAAATCTTCTTCAGAATACTGAGTAATGTCTACATCATTTCCAAGGATTCGTCTGAGTTGCTGAATAATCATCGCAGCAGTTCCTCTTCCTGTTGTGCAAACTACAGCTATCTGCTTGCGAGAACCATTTACAACAGAGTTTTGCTTTCTTAAAATCATTTCAAAATACAAAGCCAGATATCCGATTTCAGATAATTCCAATTCAGAACCAAAAATTGCAGATAGTTCTTCTCCAGCAATTTTCGCCATTTCAAAAGCAAAAGGATATTGAGTTTGAACCTCGCCATGGAATATATCATTAGCTTGCACATGGAAAATCAGTCGATTGATTAAGGGGCCTAGATGAGACTTGATTTCTTCAAATAATTCTTCATCATCAAAGTTAACCAACATTGTTTCTTTGACTTTCTTGACAATCCCTTGAAAAATGTTTGCAAGCTGTTCAGATTGATAAGACGGCTTGCTTAAAGTGTCAATAAAACGGATATTAAACGGAAAACACAAAAAGTCTATTTCAAACTGACTGAGGGAAATCTTATAAGTCATCTCAATATGATAGATTAATTTTTCAACCAAAGGTGTCTCTGTTAAATCATTCCTATAGTAAGGAATAGGGCAACTCAACACCCTAGATGCATGAATACGCTCCACCATAATTGAAATTGTCTTTCGAAGGAGTTCCTTTGTTTCTTTCGGGATTTTATACTCCTGGAGTAGCGTCTCCAGAAAAGAAGATGTTGCCTCGGTGAGTGTCTTTCCTTCAAAGTAAGGGGCCACTTGGTGAATATAGAGCAAGCGCAAATTCAGCTCGGACCCCAAGACCTCCAGCCCACGGTTGGGCTTTCCTGAAATAGTGATAGAGTAACTCTCTGCCAAAGATTTTACTTGTTTTAAATCCTTATTAAGGGTACTTCTACTAACACCTGCTTCCTCAGCCAAGTCGTCAATAAGAAGAGGGGAGGTTGACTTAATTAAACGTTTTAGTAAATAGGCAATTCTTTTACTGGAAGAATTGAAGTCACTCTCCCGTTTTAAACTACCAGATAAAATCCCTTCCAACTCAGTATAGTCATACACCTCTAACATTAACTTATCATCTTGTGAGATAATCTGGATACTCGGAGCCAAAACATCATTTAATTGTTGGATACTCTTTTGCAAGGTTTGCATACTAATATCCAGCTCTGAGCGCATATCTACTAAGGAATAAGTTGGCTGTGAGACCATTTTTTCTAAAATGTTATACCATCGATTTACTATGGTCAACTCTCTTCCTCACCTTCATTTTTTTAACCGCGAGTTTTCCCTCCGGCAATATTTGTAGTGACTCCAGTTATATAGCTAGAACGGTCTGAAATATAGAATGCTACAAGGTCAGCTACTTCCCGTAGTTTACCACTTCGTCCCAAAGGAGTTGTTGAAGTTGAAGCATAACCAGCTCGAATATCTTCTACCGTCTTTCCACGGGTATAAGCAAGAGCTTCCTCATAAGAAAGAGTTCGAAGTCCCGTAGCTTCCATAATTCCTGGAGCAATTCCAACCACACGTACACCATGCTTACCCAGCTCTTTTGCCCATGAACGAGTGTAACTATAGACTGCTGCTTTTGTGGCAGCATAGGCACTTTGTCCTTCAGAACCTTCCAAGCCTGCTTCTGAAGCCATGTTCACAATTACACCTTTTCCATTTTTCACTAAAATACGTCCCACTGCCTGACTAACCAGATACAAACCTTTTTGATTAATCATCGTTACTTTTTCGAACGTCTCATCGTCCAATTCGTAAGGACCTTTAGGATTTTCTGCATCGATTAATAATCTAGGGATATTAATCCCTGCATTATTGACCACTGCATCAATATTGCCAAATCTTTCAACTATTTTGGCAACACCCTCTTCTACTTCAGAGCGAGAAGTTACATCAACTTTCACAAATAATAGATTTGGATGACGCAAATCGTTGTCGCTAAGATCGAAATTCGCTACATTGACACCTAATTCCAGCAATTCTTCAACGATTGCCTTACCGATCCCAGATGACGCGCCAGTCACAAGAACTGTTTTGCCTTTTATGTTTAACCAATCATTCATTTTGATACCTCTCAAATTTTATTTACAAGGCAATTATACAGCGCTTTCATAAAAGAATTAAGACACTCTTTTTTATACTGTTCAAAAAAATAATAAACTAATTATGAGGCTTGTAGTAAAAAATCCACAAGAAATGAACTTGTGGATCTCTTTTTATACTCTAAATGAACTCAAGGCATATAAGAATCAAAGGCGTGCATTCAACTCAGCACCCAGCTCTTCAAAGCCTGGTTTTCCAAGAAGGGCAAACATGTTTTTCTTATAAGCCTCAACTCCAGGCTGGTCAAATGGATTGATACCATTCAGGTAGCCAGAAAGAGCAATAGCCAACTCAAAGAAGTAAATAGTGTAGCCCAAAGTGAACTCATCTTGCTCAGGCAGTGTCACAAACATATTTGGAACTCCACCATCAGTGTGTGCTAACAGCACTCCATCTGTAGCTTTTTTATTGACAAAGTCAACATCTTTTCCTTGCAAGTAGCCAAGACCGTCCAAGTCTTCTGCCAATTCAGGAATCAGCACATTTTTGCGAGGTTTATCTACACGTACAACTGTTTCAAAGAGGATACGGGTACCTTCCTGGATAAATTGTCCCAGAGAGTGCAAGTCTGTTGAGAAGTTGGCTGAAGTTGGGTAAATCCCTTTTTGGTCTTTCCCTTCTGACTCACCAGCCAGTTGCTTCCACCACTCAGAGAAGTATTGCAGAGATGGTTCATAGTTAGCTAGAACTTCTGTCAGATAACCTTTACGGTACAAGATATTGCGTACAACTGCATATTGATATGCTTCATTTTCAGCCAACTTATCAGAAGCATAAGCCTTGCGAGCAGCATTTGCTCCTTCCATTAACTTGCTGATATCAGCCCCTGCAGCTGCGATTGGCAAGAGTCCCACTGCTGTCAATACTGTAAAACGACCACCTACACTATCAGGCACTACAAAAGTATCCCAGCCATTAGCATCTGCTTCAACCTTAACTGCACCTTTAGCGCGGTCTGTAGTTGCATAAATCCGTTTATTTGCTTCTTCCTGACCATACTTCTTAACCAAGAGTTCTTTGAAGACACGGAAAGCAATAGCAGGCTCTGTAGTCGTTCCTGACTTAGAAATAACGTTGACAGAGAAATCTTTGTCTGATACATAGTCTACCAAATCAGCCAAATAGCTTGAAGAAATAGAATTTCCAGCATAGAGGATTTGAGGTGCCTTGCGTTCTTCCTTGCTTTGTAGATTTACAAAAGAATTATTCAAGAAATCAATAGCTGCACGAGCTCCTAAATAGGAACCACCAATACCGATTACGATCAATACCTCACTATCAGATTGGATTTTAGCAGCAGCCTTTTGAATACGAGCAAATTCATCTTTGTCATATTCTTCAGGCAAGTTCAACCAACCAGTCATTTCTGCCCCAGGACCTGTACCATTTCGCAGAGCAGAATCTGCAGCAGTCACTTGAGGCTGCATATAATCTAGTTCATGTGGTGCTACAAATTTATCTAACACCTTTGAGTAGTCAAATTTAATATGTGACATGTTTATCCTCCAATTGTTCTTTTCTTTTATGATAACGCTTTAAGAAAAAATAAGCAAGTGCTTTCACTATTTTAAAACGTTTACATTTTATATTCTATACTATTTTTCTAAATAAGCTAACCTTAGGACATAACCGAGAGCACTCGTTTGCGTAAGTCAACAAATTTTAGGCCTATTGAGAAGAACAATTTTGATTGACAAGAAAACAAATACGCTTCTTAAGATTGGATGTCAGCTGAATTCATTTCAGGTCCGTTCAAACTAGATTCGCTGCTCCAATATTCATCTGCACCTTTTAGGCTTGATTCATTATACTTCGGAACCTAGTTCTCACTTTGTTCGAACTGCGTCAATGCACCTAAGTTCATCCGCGTCCGTTGGACTTGATTCACTAAGGGCTATCATAGGTTTACAGCTTTTTCCCTAACGGGAAAAACTGCATCCATTGCTCTAGGATTCGTCTGCGTCCCTTGGACTTGACGCATCAAGAGCAATAGAAAAGAGCACACAGTTCACTTCGCTTAGGGCTGCTGGATTCCTCCCCTGACCCGCTTCACGCAGAACTGTTGCTCCGATAGGTATTATATCATAATTTGTTCGATTTGCAAAGGTCCGGTTTTTATTCTTGTGTTTCGGCCTTGGCTGCGAGTTTGGCTTGTTTTTTTCGTTCTCGACCTTGGCGGAAGAAGGTCTGCATGATGGCTGCACATTCTGCTTCCAAGATTCCTGTTTCTACTTCGACTCGGTGATTGAGGCGTTCATCTGCCAAAATGTCGTAGAGACTACCTGCTCCACCAAACTTCTGATTGGTCGCACCGTAGACTACCTGAGGGATCCGGGCCAGTCCAATGGCACCACTACACATGACACAGGGTTCAATGGTCACAAAAAGAGTCGTATCTAGCAAGCGCCAGCTCTCTTCGTGCTGATTGGCTTCTTCAATCGCCATTACCTCCGCATGCATGACCGCTCGTTGTAGTTCTTCTCGCGCGTTGTGGCCACGTCCAATGATCACGCCGTCTTTGACAATGACACAGCCAATAGGAATTTCCTCATGGGCCAAGGCGATTTCTGCCTCTTTTAAGGCCTCTCGCATAAAAGCTTCTTTCTCTTCTAGGGTATAGTCTCTCACTTGTACACTCACTTACTTTTTATGTTCTTGTTCTATTATATGATGAAGCTACAAAAAAAGCCACCAATGGGTGACTTCTTATAGGGAGATGTTTATGAAAAAAAGTTTGGTTTCTAAACAAAGTTGGGAGGTCTTTGTTTATGGTCTTAGTATAGACCTTGTGTCTTAAAGTAAGCTTAAGACTCAAAAAAGTTGAGAGAGACTCCCAACTTTTATTGAATTATTTACTTGACCAGACACTTTCAAGGATATTGGTTTGGTCACGATCTGGTCCGACTGAGAAGGTTGAAATGCGCACACCAACCAACTCACCGATCCGGCGAACATAGTTGCGGGCGTTTTCTGGAAGCTCATCCAAGTGACGCACACCGGTGATGTCTTCTGACCAACCTGGCAATTCTTCATAGATTGGTTTGCAACGTTTGAGTTGCTCCAAGCTTGCTGGGTAGTAATCGATGCGTTCTCCATCCAAGTCGTAGGCTACACAGATTTTCACTGTATCCAAACCTGACAAAACGTCGATTGAGTTCAAGCTAAGGTTGGTAATTCCTGAAACGCGACGGCTATGGCGCATGACAACTGAGTCAAACCAACCGACACGACGGGGACGACCAGTTGTTGTCCCATACTCATGACCGACTTCACGGATCCGATCACCCACTTCATCAAAGAGCTCCGTAGGGAATGGGCCATCTCCAACACGGCTGGTATAGGCTTTACATACACCGACAACCTTATCGATCTTGCTTGGACCGACACCTGATCCGATGGTCACCCCACCTGCAACAGGGTTTGAAGAGGTTACAAATGGATAAGTTCCTTGGTCGATATCCAACATAACCCCTTGTGCTCCTTCAAAGAGCACGCGCTTGCCGTTATCCAAAGCATCGTTCAAGATAACAGAAGTATCGGTTACATATTGCTTGATTTGTTGACCATATTCATAGTATTCTTCGAAGATATCGTCAAAGGAAAGAGCCTCTGCTTCATAGAGTTTGGTAAATTGACGGTTCTTTTCTTCCAAGTTGATGCGAAGGCGTTCCGCAAAGACGTCACGGTCCAAAAGATCCGCAATCCGGATTCCCACACGCGCAGCCTTGTCCATGTAAGCTGGTCCAATCCCTTTGATGGTCGTTCCGATTTTGTTGTCCCCTTTTGACTCTTCTTGGAGACGGTCCAATTCGATGTGGTAAGGAAGGATGACATGGGCACGGTCAGAAATGCGAAGGCTGTCTGTTGATACCCCTTCTTCATGGAGATAAGCCAACTCTTTGACCAATGATTTCGGGTTGACAACCACCCCATTTCCAATCACAGAGATCTTTTCAGGGAAGAAGATACCAGAAGGAATCAAGTGCAACTTGAACTTTTTGCCATCAATCACGATGGTGTGACCGGCATTGTCCCCACCTTGGTAGCGAGCAATGACTTCTGCATTGGCTGATAGGAAGTCTGTAATCTTCCCTTTTCCTTCATCTCCCCACTGGGTTCCTACAACAACTACTGATGTCATATCTTTGTCTGAGCTATATAGCTCGTCCTTTCTTGAAAAGCAGGCAGGAATCTCACCTGCGATTATGTTTTATACCTCATTATATGAAAAATTTGACAATTTTTCAAGGAGGGTTCATCATTTCATTTGTTTTTTCTCTTATGTAGACGAATTACATTTTTACAAAATATGTATTTTCTGAATTTTAGTACTTAATTTAAAATAAAAGTTCGGAATTTTTGTAAAATCGTAGCGGAAATTTGCTTTCTTTTTCCGTTTGTAATAGACTAAAATAACTACCATAGGACGGTGAAACGATGACGATTAATCAATTACTGCAGAAACTGGATACATCAAGCCCTATTCTCAAAGCGACCTTTGGTCTGGAGAGGGAAAATCTGCGAGTGACAACTGATGGACACTTAGCTCAAACTGCTCATCCGAGTCAGCTTGGTTCCCGCAATTTCCACCCGACCATCCAAACAGACTTCAGCGAACAACAACTGGAACTAATTACACCTATTGCTCACTCTACTAAGGAAGCGCGGCGCTTACTGGGAGCTATCAGCGATGTGGCAGGCCGCTCAATTGACCAGAGTGAATGCCTGTGGCCTCTGTCCATGCCACCGCAGCTGACTGAAGAAGATATTATCATCGCCCGTCTGGAAAACGAATACGAACGCTACTACCGAGAGGGTTTAGCGAAAAAATATGGCAAAAAACTACAGGCCATCTCTGGCATCCACTACAACATGGAGCTAGGGAAAGATCTGGTCGCTGCTCTCTTTCAAGTCAGCTCCTATCATTTACTCAAGGACTTTAAAAATGACCTCTATCTCAAACTGGCTCGAAACTTTCTGCGTTTCCGATGGCTCTTAACCTATCTCTACGGTGCTGCTCCTCTGGCAGAAGCCGGCTTCTACAGTCAGGAATACCCGCAGCCTATCCGCTCTTTTCGCAACAGCGACTATGGCTATGTCAATGACGAGAATATTCAGGTGTCCTACACTTCTTTGGAGCAATATGTAACCGATATTGAAAACTACGTTCAGTCTGGCGAGCTCAGTGCTGAAAAAGAATTTTACTCAGCCGTTCGCTTCCGTGGACAGAAGCACAATCGCGCCTATCTGGAGCAGGGTATCACCTATCTGGAATTCCGCTGCTTCGATCTCAATCCTTTTGACCATTTGGGCATTAGCCAAGAGACCTTAGATACTGTCCATCTCTTTTTACTGGGCCTGCTCTGGCTAGATGATGTAGAAAATGTTGATGCAGTATTAAAAGCTGCCCATGATTTGAACCAGAAAATTGCTTGTAGCCACCCGCTGACTGCCCTGCCAGATGAGGCAGACAGCTCAGCCCTTCTCCAAGCCATGGAAGAGCTCATCCAGCATTTTGAACTGCCAACTTACTATCAAACTTTGCTGGACCAGATGAGAGAGGCTCTCTTACATCCTCAGCTGACACTGTCAGGACAGCTCCTGCCCCATATCCAGCAAGATTCCTTAACAGCTTTTGGTCTAGAAAAAGCAGAAGAATACCACCGCTATGCCTGGACTGCTCCTTATGCCCTCAAAGGCTACGAAAATATGGAACTGTCCACCCAGATGCTACTCTTTGATGCTATTCAAAAGGGGCTAAATGTCGAAATTTTAGATGAAAAGGACCAATTTCTCAAGCTTTGGCATGGTAGTCATGTAGAATATGTCAAGAACGGCAATATGACCTCCAAGGATAACTATGTCATCCCTTTGGCCATGGCCAATAAAACAGTCACCAAAAAGATTTTGGCAGCAGCTGACTTTCCCGTTCCGGCTGGAGCAGAATTTTCTTCTCTAGAAGAGGGACTGGCCTACTACCCTTTGATTAAGAACCGAGAAATTGTTGTCAAACCCAAGTCAACTAACTTCGGACTGGGCATCTCTATCTTCCAAGAGCCAGCTAGCCTGGAAGCTTATCACAAGGCTCTGGAGATTGCTTTTTCAGAAGATGTCGCCGTCTTAGTGGAGGAATTTATCGCTGGAACGGAGTACCGCTTCTTTGTCTTAGACGGACAATGCCAAGCAGTCCTCTTGCGAGTGGCGGCCAATGTCGTCGGAGACGGTCAGCATACCGTGAGAGAATTGATTGCCATCAAAAATGACAATCCTCTGCGGGGCCGAGATCATCGTTCACCGCTTGAAATCATTGAACTGGGGGACATTGAACTGCTCATGCTGGACCAGCAAGGCTATGGACCAGATGATATCCTGCCTGCTGGAGTCAAGGTTGACTTGCGGCGCAATTCCAACATTTCTACTGGCGGAGACTCGATTGATGTCACAGACAGCATGCACCCATCTTATAAGGAACTCGCTGCGGACATGGCAAAGGCTATGGGAGCCTGGGCCTGTGGCGTTGATCTCATCATCCCTGACAGCTCTGCTATTTCCACAAAGGAAAATCCCAACTGTACCTGCATCGAGCTCAACTTCAATCCTTCTATGTATATGCACACCTATTGTGCTGAGGGGCCGGGACAAAGCATTACTCCGAAAATACTAGCTAAACTTTTCCCAGAAATGGACCTATAAAGTAAGAAAACGCAGAAGATGTCTCTGCGTTTTTGTTTTGTAACCGAGGTAGAGTTTTAGATGATAACCTAAAAAGATTAAGCATGGTCCTCCTACAAGTTTAAAATAGCAAGTCATTTGCTGTAAAATCATCCTCTAACAAGCAAATTTCAAACCTCTCCTGCATATAGCAGAGGAAATCTTCCCTTTTTCCTAAAAAGAATCATAGGTCGCGAATACAAGGCTAGTATCATCTGAACAAGTTCCAGCCAGTTACTGTTGGCTTCCATAGCCCACCATCTCAACCGCTTTAAAACTGCCTCGGGTTAAAAATTCATACGGAACCCCTAATGCATCAGCTACCGCCAAACCATAGACTGCCGTTTTCAAAGATTGGTTCATGCTAGCCTCCTTTGTTTTATTATACTATTTTTGGTCTTAAAATTCTTCCTAATCCCCAAAAACAAGCGCAGGCCCGCGCTTGTTTTTCTATTTTATGCTAAAATAGAAGCTATGGACAAAATTATTAAAACTATCTCAGAAAGTGGCTCCTTCCGTGCCTTTGTACTAGACAGTACAGAGACCGTGCGAGCAGCCCAAGAATACCATCAGACACAAGCAAGCTCAACTGTGGCCCTCGGTCGGACCCTGATCGCAAGTCAAATTCTCGCCGCCAATGAAAAGGGAAACACCAAGATAACGGTGAAAATCCTCGGTACTAGCTCACTTGGTGCTATCATCACTGTGGCAGATACTCAAGGAAACGTCAAAGGCTACGTGCAAAATCCTGGTGTGGATATCAAGAAAACAGCGACCGGTGAAGTCGTGGTCGGACCATTTGTCGGAAACGGGGAATTCCTAGTGATTACCGACTACGGCACAGGCAATCCTTATCATTCCATGACACCTCTCGTCACTGGAGAAATCGGTGAAGACCTAGCTTATTACTTGACTGAAAGCCAACAAACTCCATCTGCAGTGGGGCTCAATGTCCTTCTTGATGAAGAAGACAAGGTCAAGGTTGCCGGTGGTTTCTTGGTGCAGGTCTTGCCAAATGCCAAGGAAGAAGAAATTGCCCGCTTTGAAAAACGGATCCAAGAAATGCCGGCCATTTCTACCCTTTTAGCCTCTGACGACCATATTGAAGCCCTTCTTACTGCCATCTATGGCGAAGATCACTACAAACGTCTCTCTGAAGAAGAGATCCGCTTCCAATGTGACTGTAGCAAGGAACGCTTCATGGATGCCTTGGCTAGCTTGCCAGCCAAAGACCTTCAAGAAATGAAGGACGAGGACCAGGGAGCAGAAATTGTTTGCCGATTCTGTCAGACGGCTTATCACTTTGATAAAAACGACTTGGAGGAACTCATTCGTGACAAATCTTAATACACCTTTTATGATTGGGAATGTCGAGATCCCAAACCGGACGGTCCTTGCACCTATGGCCGGTGTGACCAACTCAGCCTTCCGCACGATTGCTAAAGAACTCGGGGCAGGGCTTGTAGTCATGGAAATGGTCTCTGATAAAGGAATCCAATACAATAACGAAAAGACCCTGCATATGCTCCATATTGATGAAGGTGAAAATCCTGTATCGATTCAGCTCTTTGGTAGCGATGAGGACAGCCTGGCACGCGCAGCTGAATTTATCCAAGAAAATACCAAGACCGATATCGTCGATATCAACATGGGCTGCCCAGTTAATAAAATCGTCAAGAACGAGGCGGGTGCCATGTGGCTCAAGGACCCAGACAAGATCTACTCTATCATTAACAAGGTTCAATCCGTCCTTGATATCCCCCTCACTGTTAAAATGCGGACAGGTTGGTCTGACCCTTCTCTAGCAGTTGAGAATGCCCTTGCTGCAGAAGCTGCAGGTGTTTCTGCCCTTGCTATGCACGGACGGACCCGGGAGCAAATGTACACTGGTCATGCAGACCTTGAGACCCTTCATAAGGTTGCACAAGCTCTGACCAAGATTCCATTTATCGCCAATGGTGACATCCGTACAGTTCAAGACGCTAAGCAACGCATCGAAGAAGTTGGTGCAGATGCGGTCATGATCGGCCGTGCAGCCATGGGCAATCCTTACCTCTTCAATCAAATCAATCACTACTTTGAAACAGGAGAAATCCTGCCCGATTTGACCTTTGAAGACAAGATGAAGATTGCTTATGAGCACTTGAAGCGCTTGATCGATCTCAAGGGTGAGCACATTGCCGTTCGCGAATTCCGCGGCTTAGCCCCTCACTACCTTCGTGGAACATCTGGCGCAGCCAAACTCCGCGGAGCCATCTCGCAAGCTAGCACTCTAGCTGAGATTGAAGAACTTCTTCAATTAGAAAAAGCTTAATGACAAAAAAACAGCATCGAAATATTGATGCTGTTTAAAATATGTACTAACTATTTTTAACATAAAATAGCTAGCTGGTTTTTCAAAAAAACTGACTTATTTTTTTAGTCAGTTATGTAAATCTAAAACTTTCCGCTGTGAGAAAAGCGCCTGAAACACAAATGTTTCAGGCACTCGGAATTATTGAGATCTTAGGCTCAATAATTAGTCATGGAACTTCGAAGAAGTTCGCTGACGTCCGTACTCACTTAAGGAAAGTTTTTAGAAGAACTTATCTTCATTTGACAGCATCAACTTTTTGATGCTGTTTTTGTATCTTATTGATCCGCTTGAGACTCGCTTTCTTTCCAGCGATAGGTCTTGCGTGGTTTTTTCTTAGGTACCCGCTTGACACCCACTTCTTCAACGTAAGAGCCATAGGTTACAAGGAAATTATTGGTCAAAATTTCTTTATCTGGATGGATCAAATTCACCAACTCGGTTGCTTCGTATACGGTGAAAGGCTCTTCTAGGAGATGGAGGAAGGTTGGATTCCAGGCCAAGCGCCCTTGGATCCGCTTGATGGATTCTTGGACAATCTCATAGTGGTCAAAGGCAAAATCTTCAGCCGTCAAGACACGTCCATCTAGGGAACATTCCCCATGTTTGAAGTCCACATCGAGAAAGAGAACTTCTTTGGCATCATCTCCAGCTCGGACCATATCTACTGCTTCACCTGGCAAATAAACCAAGTGAGCAATGGTAATGACCCAACCCCGAGGGTCCCGACCAGGAGTAGAAACTGTCATTAGTTGCTCGACCTTTTGAGGGGTCAATTCTAGTCCAACTTCTTCCTGGACTTCACGGATACAAGCCTGGATAGCATCTTCGTGCTTTTGCAAGAATCCTCCAACCAAGGCGACCCGATGCTGACAAGGGTGGGTTTTTCGGCGAATCACCAAGAGCTTCAAACGCCCCTCCACAAAGCAGTAGGCCACCATATCGGCAGTTACGCTTGGATTTTCATAGGTAGGATGATCCTGCTCCTTATACCAACGGAGGAATTCTTCCTCGCTGACGACCGTCTCGTAGTATTCCTTTTCGTTCATCCCTTCCGGAATGCTGATTGTTGCCATCTAAGCAACCTCCTTTTTTACTGCTTTACTCCACTGATACCAACCGACAAGACTGTTAAGGGTATAGACCCAGTACATGCCTTGAATATGGATGCTCTTTCCCCACCAGAGGTAGATACTGAAGAGGTTGGTCGCAATCCAGAAAATCCATTGTTCGCGATAGAGACCGGTCATGAGAAGCTGTCCGACACCATTGGTCGCATCTGTTATACTATCACGGAAAGGGCGAGCACTGTGGATGCTTTTATAGGCGTAGCCCATCCCGATCCAAATGAGAGCGGTTAGGACCAAATACTTGATCCATTCCATTAAGGTTAATTTCTTGGCCTCAAAGTGAGATTCTTCTGTCCCTCCTTGGTCATTGATCCGATTCGACAACCAGACATAGAGGCCGATTGGTTGCATCACGAAGAAGTACAGGGTTGTCAGAACTTCTCCATAGAAGTTTTTGTTCAAGGCTAGGACGAGGTAAATCGCTGAGTTTACTGCTCCAAAGAGATAGTTACTAGCCCGACCTTCTGCTACTAGTATAACACAAACGATTCCTGTCCAGGAGGCAAAGAGCCCTAACCAATCGTGACTTGCTTCCTGATTGGTAAACTCTAGGACAAAGGGCACGCTAGATAAAGCAAGCAAATAGAGCCATTGTGTCAAAGTGCGACCAGCGAATAGGTCTTTCCAAAGGAGTTTCATAATCCCTACGAAGCCACGTTTGCCAGCTTCTCGATGGACATTTTTTAAATGCTCCCCAAATGTTTGAATTTTTTCTTGTAGTCGTTTCATGCTGCTTCTCCTTTAATCAGCTTGATAAATCGTATCGATGACACGCTTCGCTTCTTCGTAATTCCCCAAGTAGTCTTGCCCGAGATAAGCTGTAGGGATATCCGAGAGGTATTGGTGGCGGAGCTGATCCAGGTGATTTGAAAAACTGTTGCGAATTTCATCATCTGCCATGGTCATATCACGGAAGCCATCATTGACATAGGATCCAATGGGTTGAACAAATAAAATTAGATCCCATTTTTCCTTAGCTAGGATACTGACGAAGAGGTTGTCAAAAGTATCCGTCATACTGGTCTCTGGGCCTTCTACTTCCATATAGTAGTCGTAATAGCCCTTCGTCACCAGAGAATTCGTATCCGCAATCACTAGCCCTCGATTGGCGCTACTATCAATCAATTTAGAAGTCTGATCGTATTGCCCCAACAAGAGGTAATAGTAATCTTTTGGTGTCAGCTCATCATCCCGTACATTATTTCTAATCTGGTACTCGCGAGCATATTCTAAGCTCACTGGTGCATCATAGAAGCGGGCCAAATCTTTTGCCAAGGTCGTTTTCCCATTACTGGCACTCCCCATGATGAGGACTTTTTTGGTAAACTGACGACGGAAGGGTTGGGCAATGTATTTCCAATACTTACTCGGGTTCTCTCTGATGAGGGTCCCTGAGATGCCAAACTGACGTTCTTGTAGGTGAGCTTGAAATCCTCGCGCTTCAAGTTCTTCTTGGTAAGTCTTCTCTCCAACAAAGAAGACTAAATCTTCTCTCTTAGAATCATATTGAATCGTTTCTAAGGCGGTTTTCAACCAAGGTTCCCATCCCAAGGGATAGCGAGGAAGTTCTGTCTCATCGAGTTTATAAATCTGAGTGAGTTCATCATTTGAAAAACCTTCTCGAATATAGCGAAAACGTTTTTGCAAAGGAAGGCCAACTTCTTCTCCTCGGTCACCTTTGTAACCAGAGACAATCACACAAACGCGGTCACATTGGCGTTTTGCCCGTTGAATTAAATCAATATGCCCTTGATGAAGGGGGGCAAACGTTCCAAATACCACTGCCACTCTTTCTTTCATCTAACTGGCTCCTTTATCATAATGTCAAAACATGTTTTGCTTATGATTTTATTATAAACTATAATTTCAATCTGTCAATACCTTTTTATAAAAAAATATAATTTTGTAAAACGAAAATTAAAAAGATTCAACTCTGTATGTTATTATACAGAATTGAATCTCTGATTTCAATCATTTTTTTAATTTTCTCAGTGGCGAGCCATTATTCCCGAACCAAGGCATGCGTATGGCCATTTTCTGTCACTTGAACACTTGCCAGTTGGCCATCTTGACCAACGACTATATCCAAGCTAGCTGCAGATCCATCTTGGGCGGAAATCAAGCCAGCATGATAATGACCTTGATCCAAGTTGTATTCATAGCTTCCAATCGTATAGCCCACTGCATCGCCACCTGGAGTTTGTATGGTCACTTGGCCTCCTTGCCCGATCGTTACAGCTGTATCGCGACCGTCGGTCCAACTACCTATTGCTCCAGAATAATCCCCTAAGGCATAAGCTAATACACCTTTATAGCGTGGGTTCTCTGTCTTAGAGGCTTGCTCTTTTGCAGTCGTGCGACCTTCTTCCAAGCTAGGACGTTTTGGTTTTTCAGGTGCTGGAGTCACTGCTGGATGTGTTTCTTTGGAAGGAGTTGGGGCCAGGCCTTGTCTGACTTCTGGAACTCTTGGTGTCACCGGAGTTGACGGACTCTCTTGGCTCGCTTGTGTTTCACTCGAAGCGATGGCAGGAGTTTTTGCCACTTCTGCGCTTTGTTGGCTTTGTGTGGTTTTGCCTGTAGCCTTTTTCTCTTCTTTTTTACTCGTAGAGCTTTGTTTCACTTGCTCAATTTTACTAGTTGAAGATGGACTGGTTTCCTTTTTCTTTTCTGATCCACAGCCACTTAATAAAAGAGCAGCTGTTAAAGCAAGGGTTGACAGACTAAATAAGGTTCCTTTCATTTTCATGGCAATACCTCTCCTTTGTAACATTTGTTACATTTTGTAATACGATTGTAACATTTATCTATAGGGAAGTCAAGAGGATTTCCGATACTTATAAAAAATAGAAACTAGTTTCAAAAAAAGAGTGAATGATTGGAGCTCTACTCCAAGCATTCACTCTTTTTCTTATTGATAAACTTCTTGATAAAATTCGATGGTATCTCCATCTTGGACAGTTGTTTCTGCTGCCCCTTTTGGTGCCATCTCTCCATTGATCTTGTACATCCAATAGAGTCCCTTGCTTTCGTCCTGGGCTACGCCATCGATCGAGGTGATGAGGCCACTCTTCTCCTCAATCTTGTAGTTAGCTTTCAGGACTTCCATCAGGTTGGCTTTTTCAGCAACCTTCAAGGTCTTGCTTTGAGCTTCTTGCCCTTCAGGGGCGATACTGACCGTAATGGTAATTTGTTTTTCTTTCGCTACTTGTGAGCTAGAAGCTGAGCTTTCCGTAGTCGATGATTTGCTTTGTCCGCAACTGACCAATACAAGAGCTGCTAGGACAGCAAAGAAACTATAAAGTGTTTTTTTCATGATACAATCTCCTAAATACTACATAAAGTAGAGGGTAAAAACAGGCGGTGGAAAGGGCGTGGGCCAAGTTAAAGCTAAAGCCATTCACCAGAGCATAGGTCCACCAAGGCATGTGGTAGAGAACAGCATAAAGACTGTCAATCAGCACCCCGTAGAGAAAGGATAAGGTGCCGACCACTAGAGTCTGAACTTGCAAAGACAGATGGCGGTAAAGCCCCCGCCAAAGAGTCAAGAGGAGGGCAAAGACTAGAATCTGAGCAAGTACCACTGGACTCATCCCCAAGAGAAAGGCCGAGGTGAACATGGTGACCGCCATCACCAAACAGGAGAATGCCCAGTCTTCGAATAGCACCAGTAAAAAGAAGATGGCACTAATGGGTTGGACATTGGGTAGAAAGGCAAAAGCTTGTCTCAGCACCACACAGAGGGCTGCTAAGAGGGTGATTCGGGTCAAGCGTTTGAGAGGCACTGCAGATCCTCCTAGTCAATCGTGAAGTTCAGCTGACCAGACTTGACACCTACCTTGAGGGTTTGACCTTCTGCAACTTCTCCTCTCAAGAGGATTTCTGCCAAGTAGTCTTCCACCTGGGTCTGGATGGTCCGACGCAAAGGACGCGCGCCCATCTCTGGATCATATCCGTGAGTTGCTAACCATTTAAGGGCAGACGCTTGGAATTTCAGAGTAATGCCCTTCTCTCTTAAGGATTGAACCAACGGTTTCACCATAATCTTGACAATCTCGTGCATTTGGTCACTGGTTAAGCTATGGAAGACGACTTTTTCATCAATCCGGTTGATAAATTCTGGGCGATAGGTCTTCTTCAACTCTTCAAAGATGCGTTTCTCCATATTGGCTTGGTCAAAGCGAATATCCTTGGCTCCAAAGCCAACTGTCTTATCATCTCGTAAAGCGGTAGCTCCCAAGTTTGAGGTCATGATAATAATCGTATTGGAGAAATCTACCTTGCGTCCCTTGCTGTCGGTCAAGACACCGTCATCCAAGACTTGCAAGAGAACGTTAAAGATATCCGGATGGGCTTTTTCCACCTCATCAAACAAGAGGACTGAATAAGGTTTGTTGCGGACTTTTTCCGTCAACTCGCCCCCTTCTTCATAACCGACATATCCTGGAGGAGCTCCGTTGAGACGACTGGCCGCGAATTTTTCCATGTACTCACTCATGTCAAAACGGATCAAGGCGGACTCGTCATCAAAGAGAACTTCTGCAAGGGCCTTCGCGAGCTCGGTTTTCCCGACTCCTGTCGGACCGAGGAAGAGGAAGGAACCAATTGGTCGCTTGTGAGACCGGATTCCAGACTGATTGCGACGAATCGCTCGGCTGATACTTGAGACTGCCTGATCCTGACCAATCACGCGCTTATGAAGTTCCGCTTCTAATTCCAGGTATTTCTTAGCCACTGTTTGGGTTAGTTTTTCCACAGGAATGCCAGAAAGCTGACTGAGCGTCTTCAGGATATCCTCTTCCTTGACTTCTAGCTGGTAACCTTTCGGACTGGCGTCTTCTTTTAGTAGCTGAGCAACTTTTTTCCACTGTCCCTTGAGCAAGGCTTGATCGGCAGCTGTCAAATCGGACTGAAGCCCGGCTTGAGGCCCCTTGTTTTGCACGGTCGCTGCCGCTTCATCCAAGAGGTCAATGGCGGAGTCTGGCAAGAGGCGACTGGTCAAATACCGATGGGCATAGACAACGGCTGTCTCAATGGCTGCATCCGTGATATGGACACGGTGGTGACGTTCATAGGTCTTCTTGAGCCCTTGCAAAATCGCGATACTATCCGCAACAGATGGTTGCTCAATCAAGACCTTAGCAAAGCGGCGTGACAGAGCGGCGTCTTTTTCGATGTGTTTTTGGTATTCTTCTTGCGTAGTCGCTCCTACGGTCCGTAAGGTCCCACGAGCCAAGGCTGGCTTCAGGATGTTAGCAGCATCCAGGGTGGAGTCAATCCCTGATCCAGATCCCATAATGGTATGGAGCTCATCGATGAAGAGAATGACATGTCCATCTTCTTCAATATCATTGATGATGTTGTTCATCCGCTCTTCAAAATCTCCACGGAACCGCGTCCCTGCGACAACATTCATCAAGTCCAACTCTAAGACACGCATCTTAGCCAGCTCCGTTGGGACATCTCCACTGGCAATCCGTTGGGCCAAGCCCAAAGCTAGAGCAGTCTTTCCGACACCCGCATCTCCAACGAGGACCGGATTGTTTTTTGTTTTGCGGCTCAAAATCTGAATCATCCGCGAGATTTCTTGCCCCCGGCCAATCACCGGTTCCAAACTGCCATTGCGAGCCATTTCTGTCAAATCTCGGGTGTAGTCTTCCAAACCACCACTGGTAGAGGCAGGCATGCCCATCATATTTCCCATGGTTTGACGGTTTGGTTGCTGGGCCCGATAGAGAGAACGGATAGCCTTGACAGCTTCCTTGTCCCAACCTGCTCGCTGTTCCAAACTCTTACGAAGTTCGACGATTTTTATGCCATCTTCCTGATCATCATAGCGGAAGCCAACATACTCCAACACTTGAGAAGCTAGGGTTCCCCGCTCTAGTAAAAGCGCCAAGAGGACATGCTCTGTTCCCAGACTTTTGGCATGGACTGCTTGGGCAATCTCTTGGGAACGGTTCATGATTTCTTCTACACGGAAAGAAAAAGGAAATACCTCATAGCGGCCATCTCGTTGGTAGACCTGACCCGTAATGTGCTCTGCTGCATCTTGAAAATCATCAATCTGCATGGGATAGTCACTTAAGACGGAACCAGCTACACTATAGGGGTTATTTGCTAGAGCCACTAGGATATGCCAGGTATCTAGTGTTTGGGAATCAAAATGACCCGCCAAGATTTGAGCGGCTTCAATCGTTTCTAATAGGGCTTTTGAATAGTTCATAAGGAGATTACATTCCCTTTCTATCGACTTGTTGGATAATTTTTCGTAGGATATTGGCTCGTAAGCGATGGGCTTCACTTCCCAGAACCTCGTCTGTTGTCGTCACTGACAAGAGCTCTGCCTCTCTCTTTGTAAGGAGTTTTTCTTCAAATAGCATCTGGAGGATATCGCAAAAGACAGTCTGACTGATTTGTTCTCCGATACTTGCGCCTAGCTCTTTTAGCATCTGGTGTTGGTCTGAAAATTGAATCTTGCCAATCCGGATATACCCCCCACCTCCACGCTTGCTCTCTACAATGTAGCCTCGACTTTCGGTGAAGCGGGTCTTGATCACATAATTGATTTGACTAGGAACAACTTGGAAAACATCCGCTAATTCGCTTCTCTTGAGCTCTGCGATTCCTGCTTGGGCCAGTAGCGACTTGATATAGGCCTCAATGCTATCTGATGTATTTTTACTTGCCATGATGCTCCTTTCTGACGTCTTCATTCTAGATGAGCTCTCTGCTCTTCAGAGGGTAAAAAATGGTCTCATCATCCACGATGTCATTATTGACCTTATCTGACTATTATACAATTTTTACGCCTGTAAATAAAGCAAAGACTACGTCGAGATAGAATCTGAAGCCCCCTTACTGGTAGTTAGAAGGAACAAAAAAGAGGCTAGTGATTGCTAACCTCTTATAGAAGGGGCATTAGGATTTCCGACGAGCGAATTTTGCTCTTCCGCCTAAGAAACCTAAGCCGAGAAGTCCGATCCAAGCTAAGAAACTTGCCTTCTCTGATCCTGTCTGTGGCAGTTTTTCTTCCGACTGCACAGCATCTGGATTTACGGCTTCTGATGTAAACACAGGAGAAAGAGGAGTCGCATTTAGCGCCGTCGGTGTCAATATCCGAGAAATTCCACTTTCTTTTTTGTCTTCTAGCGGAAGGAGCGGTTTCGTTTCTTGTGAGTCTTCACTTGGACTTGCTGGTAGCGGCACATCCGGAATAATTGGATTTTCTTTTACCACTCCTGTTCCGACTTCTGTTATCTGGTCCTGGGCTTCTACTTCGACAAAGGCATCGACTTCTGTCCGAATTTCTTTGCCTTCTTCTTGTCGGACCTCGATCAACTTCAACCGGCGTCCAACCTTCCCTGATTGAAGGATCCGGCTTTCGCCCTTGGCCAAGTCCTTGTTTTCACGCGTTTGACTTTCAAATGGAATCTCCTCCGCTTCGATGAGAAGTTCTGGTTTTTCAAGAATCAAATCCCGCACACCTTCTTCTGGGCGTGTCTGCGTCAGCGGTTCATAATTGTGAGCATCTTTTAAGATGGTTTCAAGGGCTTCCACTTGATTCGCTGCAGCAACCAAATCTGGTCGCTCTTGATTCAACAACTGAGTCAATTCAGTCAATTGATGTTGAATAGTCGGTTTGAGGTCTGCTTTCAAGCGATCGAGAGAAGTAGCCTTGATCTTTTCTACTCCTTCTTTGATAATCTGTTGTAGCTCTTCTTGACTGAGCAACTGACTATCTTTTCCTGATAGGACAAACCGGTCTACCTGGATGGCTCTAGATGACTGAGGATCATTGAGGGCTGGATCTAGGTGCAAGCGTAGCTGGTGGTATCCTTTTGCTAGGCCTTGCAGATTGACCAAACTCTGGTCGAGTTTGCGTTGATCTCCGTAGCCACTGAAGTAATGATCGCCTTCGATCTCATAATCATGACCACGCCCTTCTTCAAAGGCGATTTCTTTTCCGTCTAGGGTGACGCTGTAGAGACCATGACTTGGATCAACCACGCCTCGAACCTCCACTCCAGTTCCCTTAAAGGTGATGGTCACATCAATGTGTTTCTTGCCTTCCTCATCGGTCACTTGGTTAAAGCTAGACCAGGATTCTGTTCCATTTGAGAAGTTTTGATTATCTGTCTCATGATGCCAGCCTTGGCTGTAGTGCAGTTTTGGATCTTGGTCATCCACTTCTTTACGATTTTCTGGAAGCAGGTCCTCGTTCATCACTTGGACTGTCAGCTCTGGAATAAAGCCGACCAGACTTCCTTGATCCGGATGCAACAATTTGACCTTAAAGTCATAGACATCTGTCGCCTTGCCTGCAAAATCAAGGGTTGGGACTTGGACTGTTTTTTCTGTCTCTCCATCTGCAAACTCGAGAGTGACATTGGTATCTTTATAAACCTTGCCATGAACCCCTGTTCCTGGTTCTGTGATTAATTTAAGACTTGCACTTCCTTTAGAGCCACCTTTTCTCTTGACGACGACTTGCGCTGGGTCGCCTTTCTTAACGGCTAGGGTTGGCTGGGCAAACTCAAAGAGACCCTTTTCTTGGTTATTGAGGGCATAAATCCCTTCCGTTGCGATTGCATCTCCCTTGCTATTGACCAAGGTCAAAGTATGGGCTCCTGCTTTCAAATCCGGTGTTTCATAAACCTTTTGGCTCCGTTTGCGGCTTGGGCTTTGGGTATTGACCGTCGCTAGCTTTTGGCCATCGACATAGACATCCATTTCCCCATGACCAGGGTCCACAGTTGCGACCACATAGGCCTTGGTGCCTTCAAACTGATAGGTCACCGAAGCTCCCTTTTCCTTGGTCCACATAGAGGTACCTCGAACGCCTTCTCCCTCTTCATTCCATTGGCTATTGGCCCGATCAGCAGTCCGGTCAGAATGATAGGCCAAACCAAGCGGATAGCCATCCGTTTCTTCAATGCTAGCTGGCGTCTTATAGACAGAGACGCCGTTCAAGATTGGAGTGGCTTGGGCATCGGTGATGGACACCCGGAGGTAGCGACTATCAACTGGTTGACCCTTGATCAAACGGCGGTATCCCACGGTTGACCCAGCCCCAAAAGGAACCCATTGCCCATTCACCGCTACATCGATGGTGAAACCGGAAATCCGTTGGCCTTTCTCAATCGTTTCCTTGAGCTCTACTACATCAAAATGTTGCTCTTTTCCAAGATCGAGGACAAAAGATCCAGTCTTGGCATCATCGGCAGGTGCCCAACTGGTCTTCTCATCTCCATCCGTCAAATGGCTGGCTGAGTAATGAGAATTGCGCCGTGTCGAGTCAGCTTCTACCAAAGCGCCCGCCGCATAGTCCACGCTGTAGAGTTGATCCAAGGTCTGGCGGAATTCTTTCAAACGGGCTACATCGGCATCCGCAAATTTCCCATCTTGATTCGGTGGAATATTGAGCAAAAGCGGGGTTCCACGGCCGACCGATTTGAAGTAAATGTCCATCAATTCGCGCAAGGACTTAGGCTCTTGGTTGTCATGGTAGAACCAGCCGGAGCGAATAGAAACATCAGCTTCTCCCACTGAGTATTGCTTCCCTTCCGGATCCCCGTGATTGAGGTAACTGTTGGATGGATTGTTGCGAATCTTATCCGGATTGACCTTATGCCAAACTGGATCTCCAGCAATCCCCTTTTCATTTCCGATCCAACGAACATTGGTTGGCTCAGCTGAGAAGATGGCAATATCTCCTTGGGCCTTACGAATGGCATCAAACCACTTATCAAAGGTATAGGTGACTTTTTGAGCCCCATCGCCACGCGCTCCATCCATCCAGACTTCCACGAACTTGCCCTTGTTTCCATATTTTGGATTTTCAAGGATTTCTTTTAGCTGGTTGAGATAGTATTCGTTGTATTGGTCCTCTGTATCCACATGGTAGAGCGGGCTGTGAGCATCCCAAGGGGAGAGGTATACCCCCATATCCATGTCATACTTGCTGGCAGAAGCAGAAACCTCGGCTAGGATATCGCCTTTCCCTTCCTTCCAACCGCTTTTAGCAATGGTATGGTCGGTGTATTTGGATGGGTACAAGAGGAAGCCATCGTGGTGCTTGACGACCATGATGGTTCGTTTGAAGCCCGCGTCTTTCAGGGTTTTGATCCACTGATCGGTATCCAGATGCTCTGGATAGAAATAATAAGGGTCTTCTTGCCCATCTCCCCACTCACGATCGTAGTAGGTATTCATCCCAAAGTGGATGAAGGCTGCTAGTTCTTCGCGGTGGTATTGCATTTGTGCCTTACTTGGAAGCGGTCCGTAATCCGCAATCTCAGGCTCCTCATCTAGAGAAGTGCCTGGTTGGGTTGCTTCTGTCCCTTGGCTGACTGCTCGGCTTTCTTTCTCACTCGTTGCGGGTGAGGAATGTTCTGATTCTTCTTGGTGCTCTTTCACAGCTGTTTCCTCCTCCCCTTGATGCTCGGCATCACTTGTGTCGACTCGTTCTTCACGAGTCTCACTCCTCTCAGCTTGTTCCTCTGCGTAACTGGTAGTGACTCCTAAAAAACAAGTCGCTACGACTACAGAGCAGACGCCTACTGAGAGTTTACGAATACCAAATCGATTTCTCTTATCAACTAATCTTTTTCCCATATTCCATTCCTTTTTGTCATCAGGTAAAGAGGGTGGAGACTCCCCCCATCCTCTTTCTGTTACCTGTGAACTTTTCACCGTATGTTTACTGGTTTATCCAGTTTTTTTACTTGGCCTTATCGGCTCTTTTTTTCTTATCATCCAGCACAGCACTAGCAAGTCCTGCTGCTAGGAGACCTGCAACAAGGCTTGCGACGCTTTCTTCTGATCCTGTATTTGGTAATGTACCTTCGGAAACTGGAGCATTCGAAACTGCTGGCGCCTGAGCTATTTTCTCAACTGCCTTCCCTTCTGAAACGATTCCTTTCTGACTGACAGGTTCCACTCCAACAGATGACTTAGAAGTTTCTGCTGGCTCTGGTCTTTCTGAGACATGAGGACGTTCTGGGCTCGGAAGCGGTTGTGGCTCTGGTTGTGGTTGTAGTTGTGGCTGCAGCTCTGGCTCTGGTTGCGGCTGTGGTTGTGGAGTTTCTGGAAGCACTTCTTTCGTGCCCACCTCTGTGATTTCTGCCACTGGATCTTGCTCTACAAAGGCATCCAGTTCCTTCCGGCTTTCCACTCCATTTTCTTGAGAGACTTCCACTAAGCGCAATTTGCGGCCTTTTTGACCTACTTGAACCACACGTTTCTCACCTTTTGGAAGATCCGCATTTGGACGTTCTAGGCGTTCAAAGTCCAACTCTTCTGGCTCAATCACCAACTCTGGCTTGGTATGGACCAGATTCTTAACTCCTTCTTCAGGAATAGCTGTTCCTGTTGGTGCTTTTGCTATGAGTGAGATTTGATATACTTTTTCTAGCTTGCCATCTTCTGAGACAACCTTGACAAGAGCAGGTGTATCAGAACCTTTAGCATCAACAACTGTAACAGCTACCCCATTCTTGCCAAGTGCTGAAACGATTGGACGTTCTCCCTCATACTCTAGATGATAATCTGTCACATCTGGGTTAAATCCTTCTAGGTCTTTGCCATTCACTTGAATGGTGACGTCTGTTGTCGCCTGAGCCTCTTCAGTTGGGGCATAGGCGCTCAATTCAATGATTCCGATACCTTTAAGATTTTCATCACGAACCATTCTTAAACGGATGGCTTTGGTTCTGGTTTCATTGAAGCTGAGGTTAGAGATATAACCAGGCTCAAAGGCATAATCCAAGCTGTAAGGAATTTCTTCCCAGTTAGAGGCTTGGTTAAATGGATGATCTGGAAGTTTTTTTAGATTGCCATAATCATCCGGAACATCAAAGTCTGGTCCAACGTAGCGTTCAAGAACCGTCTTGGTTGGCAGACCTGTTTCCTGATCTGCAAAGAAGTCGACTGCTACTTTATTGACTAAACGCTCTGTTACTTGACCATTTTTCTTGAAGATGAGACCGGCAAACACTTCTGTTTGATTTGGTTCTCTCTTCCAGTTGGTCCAACGATAGTACTCGTTGTAGCCACCATCATTGATGTAATCGATATAGTCAATTTGATTTGGATCGAGATCGTTGGTTTCACTGGCAAATGCTCTGGTATCCTCTGCATTGTAGTCAGGGTTCACAGAGAGGATTTCTCCGGTTTTTTCTGACACCCGGACGGTCAGCTGAGCCGTCAGATCATAGCCAATGACTTTTCCTTCTAGCGTGAAGCTACCTTCATGAGAAAGCGCATCAGCTGGTACAGCTTGCCAGTTCACCGTCAGTTCCTTGCGTTCATAGCCTGTAGCCCCTTTGAAGTAGACGCCTACGGTAGATGGTAAAACTAGATTTTGACCAATCTTCACAAAACGGCTACCTGCTTCGACTGCTACTGGAGCAGATTGTTTCAGTTTTTCTGCATCGCTTGTGAGATGGAGGCGGTATTCTTGTAAGATGGTGCCATCTTCTGCTTTGTGGATGACGCGGATTGGCTCACCTTCATGGACGCTTGGCACAACTGTTGCAAGACCGTGATGGCTAGCTGTTGCTTCCACTTGTGGATAAGCCCGATCACGCGCATCGATGTAGTAATCTATCACACTTGGGTTGACACCTGGCAATACCTCACCATTGACACGAATGGTCACCTGGCTCTTTTCTTCTGCCGCAACCTTATTTGCAAATACCTGAATCTCTGAAATAGAGCTTCCACGTTTACCTTCTGGTGTCTTCATTCGGATCCGAACGGCATAGGTGTCGACTTTATCAAAACTAAAATGATTCATCTTGCCAGCTGTCACTGCTTCGTCAACGCTTAGGTTGCTGACTTCTTTCCAGTTAGCTGGGTTGTTAAATGGATGGTCTGTTTCGTCTTTGACGCGATTTGGATTGCTTGGTACTGCTGGGATTTGCTCACCCACATAGTATTCAATCACATATTCACTTGGAGCCCCAACACCGTGGTCTTCGTGGAAACCAACATGGAGGTTATCCACTGCACGCTTGGTCAAGATACCAGAGTCCCCAAACAAGATACCGACAGAATCTTCCGCATTGTCACGGCCCCAGTTGGTCCAACGGTTAGCTGGAGCATCGGTAAAGGAGACGACCTTATCATTGACCTTAGCAACTGGATCTGCATCGTTAGAGTCACTTGCAAAGGCAAGTGGCAAGACTGAGCCTGTCCATTGTTCTGCTACGTTGGCTCCCTTGACTGTGTTTGCGGAAACACGGATATGGAGACGGGTTGGAAGGTTGGTTCCTTCTACACGACCGGAGATAACAACTTCTCCTTCTTGGGCCAAGAGTTGTGGATCGACCGCATCCCAGGCTACCTTAGCAGCATAGGTCTTGCCATTAGAGTGATAGGTCCGCACGCTTTCTGGAAGTGCTGGTTTTTCACCGACTGGAGTTGTGGTGCTGACTTCTTCTACAGCGATAATGCCTTCAACTGTGACTTGGGCTTGGGCTTCTTTCTCCACCCCCTCTACCTGACCTGTGACTGTAAAGTTATGGTAATCCTTGACTTGATCTGCTGTTACGGCATCCCAGGTCACGCGTTTTTCTTTCGGGAATCCCTTATCATACTCGACCAAGACTGTCTCTGGAAGAGCTGGCAAAACGTTTCGATCGGTGCTGATCCGTACAGGACGCACCTTGACAACTGTCTTTTCTTCTGGATTTGGCGTGATGGTAAAGGTTAATTCCCCTGTTTTTCCTTGGAAGCTAGCTTGTAAATGAACCAATCCTGCTTCCCGTAGTTCCAAACCTTTCTTGCTTGCGACTGCTTTTCCTTGACTGCCGGCTACTGTTGCCACATCGATTTGATCTGCTTGGAGGCTAGCCACACTGCCATCTTGGTAATGAGCCAAGACATCAAGCGTTACCGTTTGGTCTTCCTTGAGTTCTTGCCCTTCTGGCAGACGCAATTCTAGGCGCTGGATCTGTGGACTTTCTTCTTGGAATTGCACCACATAGGTCTGAACAGCTCCCGTATCCTGAGCAGTCACAAAGATTTGAACTTTCAAACCATTTTCACGACTAGCTTGTAGGACCGTCACTTGGGCATTTTCTGCACTTGCTGTGACTTGACCAGGCTCTTGCCCATAAGCCAATGGGCGGAAAATAGTATGGTTGCCACTACCAAATTTTGGAAGGGCTACCCCATCTAGCTGAACCGTTGGTTTCTTAGCCTTGCTGACTGTTCCACCTGCAACCACTAGCGTCGCTTGGACTGCTTCCCCATTGCCTAGGAGTCCTGTAGCTTTCAAGCGAGCACCTGGTGTAGACAATTGCTCCTCTTGACCAGCTTCCAAGGTCCATTGATCAACTTCATAGCTAACTGTTCGGCCATCTGTGAAGACCAATTGCACAGTCTTATCCACTGTCGCTAGGTCTGCTCCCTGCGGGATTTGTTTGATAACTGGAAGGACTTGCTCTACGCCGATCACATCAACCAGAGCTTCGACCGTGCGTCCTTGAACATGACCTGTCACACGAACTTGGCCAGTCCGACTATAGTCTGCTCTTTCCCATTCAACGGCTTCTTCTTGAGCCTTGCCATCACTATAGACGACAGATACGTGACTTGGAAGCTCGGGTACCTCACCTAGGTAAACTTGTGTCCGAACCGGTTCTACTCCCAAGATAGAGCGTTCTTCCTGGTCCTTCTTGCCGGTAAAGAGGCTGACTTGGTCTGATTGCAAGCGATCTGAGTCTGCATAAAGAGTAAAGGATCCTGCTTGCTCAGTTGATTTGACAACGACCACCCCTTTGCCGTTAAAGGCCCGACGTTGCCATGAGCCATCTTCCTGTGCTTTGTAGCGTTCCCGGCTAGCTTGTTCCCCGTTGTCGACACCGACAATTTGGCCTTGGCCATGCAAATGGAAATGCACCAAGTTATTGGCAGTTGGGACGACACGACCTGCTTCATCGACGATTTCATAGGTAATATAGGTCAAATCCTTGCCGTCTGCCGCAATAGCGTGTTCTTCTTTCAGCAGACGAACACCGGCTGGCTTCCCAGCTGTTTCAATCTGATCGCGGGCAATCACTTCCCCTGCTTCGTTGCGGGCAATGGCTTCCACCTTACCTGGCACGTAAGGAACCAACCACTCTAGATAGAGTTCATCCGGATTTGCCCCTTCCTGATAGGTCCGGCCATCAGCTGTGGTCTTCTTAGTAAAGGTCTTCACTCCTTGTGATTCCCCATTGACAATCAATTCCACACTGTGGGCATTGGAGAAGGCACGAACAGGAATCCGACCTGCTTCATCCATGACACGATTGGCTAATTCTGGATTGTCCCAGTTCCAATGTGGTAAGAGATGGACCATTGGATGTTTCTCAGCTGACAACCATTGACTTTGGTAAAGGTAAAAATCATTCTTCGGAAGGCCGGCAGTATCCACGATACCGAAATAAGAACTTTTCACAGGTGTATCATTTTGGTTGTGCCATGGTGTTGGCTCACCAATATAGTCTGTACCTGTCCAGATAAATTGACCTGCATAGCCGGCATGATCACGGTCAAAGGTCCAAGAGGCTGTCGCTGTCCGACCCCAACCAACCCGGTCATTGCCGTAGTCTGATTGTTCATAGTGGCGATCTTCTTGGTTGCTTCCGACCCATTCTCTTTCAGGGTGGTAGTAAGAGCCTCGTGTCCGCGTCGCAGAAGAGGTTTCAGAACCATAAATGAGCCAGTTTGGGTGTTTAGCTCGTAGGCTTTCATAGTTGGCCTCTGAATAGTTAAATCCAACTGCATCGAGCTCTGCCGCTACCTTTTCATGGCCTCCCGAACCATCACCAAAGCGGAATTTGTCAGCTCCCATGGTGACATAGCGGGTTGCATCCACTTCCTTGATGGTCTTGACCAACCGACGAACGGTTGCGACAGACTTATCAGATCCATCTGCTTCACCAACTTCGTTACCGATCGACCACATCACAATAGAAGGATTGTTCTTTCCTCGCTCTACCATGGTCCGAAGATCATAGTCAGACCACTTATCCCCTTTTCGAGCTTCTGGATGCGTTGCATCCTTTTCAAAGAATCGACCGTAATCGTATTGCTTCTTACCACCATACCAAGTATCAAAAGCTTCTTCTTGGACCATCAAGCCCAACTCAGCCGCAATTCGCAAGGTTTGTTCACTGGCTGGGTTGTGGGTCGTCCGGATGGCATTGACTCCCATGTCCTTCATCTGTTTAAGGCGGCGGTATTCAGCCTTGTAATTTTCCTCAGCTCCGAGGGCCCCATGGTCATGGTGAAGGGAAACACCGTGGAATTTGGTAGCCACTCCGTTAAGGAAGAAGCCCCCTTCTGGTGTCCAGTTCAGATAGCGGTAGCCAAAGCGTTCCTTTTGCACATCGACCAACTGCGAATCCCGATAGACCCGCGTATACAGCGTATAGAGGGCTGGGTTATTGGTCTTCACATCCCAGAGGGTCGGTTTTTCAACATGAAGGGTATGAGACAGGTTGATCTCTTGACCAGCCAAAACGGATTGAACTTCACTACGTACCTTTTCACTGACCACTTGACCATTTTGATCGACGATTTCGTATTCTGCATAAATACTGTGGGCTTGATCATCTTGGTTGACAATACGACTCTTCACAAGAGTATCGACTGCCCCATTCTGTTGTTCTTCTAATTTTGAACTCGTGATGGTGGTCCCATACTTAGCCACATGAACCTTGTCCGTCACACTCAGTTTGACATCACGATAGATCCCACTTCCAGAATACCAACGACTACTTGGTTGTTGGTTGACCACATGAACCGCGATGGTGTTTTCACTTCCATCCGCATTCAAATAAGGAGTAATATCATAAGAAAAAGCATTGTAGCCATTTGGATAATGACCAACAAATTGCCCATTTACATAGACTTTCGAATCCATGTAAACTCCACCAAATTCCAAACGCACCTTCTTATCGAGGTCCTTGTCTTCCAAACGGAAGGTCTTGCGATACCAAGCATCCCCACCGTTTAATTGTCCCCCTTCATTTTGAGCCGGAGAGTTGTGATCGAAGTCAAAGAAGATCGACCAATCGTGGGGTAAATCTAATTTTTTCCAGTTTTTAACATCCACCTGGCGACCTTCTGCACCAGGAGCTGCATTTAACTTGAAATACCAGTCCTTGTTAAAGTCTCGTTCGCGATCTTGCACCATATCCTCCGCTACCTGTTTTTGGTCTTTCGTAGCCTCTTCAGTAGCCCCAGCAGAACGTACACTTGTTTGAGGTTCCACCTGTGGCTGTTCGACTTCGCTCTCATTTCTTTCAGGAGTAATGACAGCAGGCGCCTCTATGGTTGTTGAAGCTTTATCACTTGTCACAACCTCTCCATTCGTCACCTCTGACGCTTCCCTTGTGGTTGTCATCTCCTCTTCTGTTACAGCTCTTCCTTCTTCTTCAGCTAAGACAGATGGAGCTCCAAAAAAAGATACACCGATTAATACAGAACAAGCTCCAACCGCGAGCTTGCGAATACTAAATACACTGCGCTTTTCAAAAAAAGACTTTCCCATATTTAACCTCCTCTTGGGATTTTAATAATGTAAGCGCTTTCTAAAATGCGTTTGCAAAAAAAGAAACTCTACATTTTAACTATACCAAAAGTTGGGGCTTAAACAAGAGAGCTAGCTAAGAATATATAGTTTGTACTAAAAGAACTATACTTTGTCGAACTGATTCTTATTAGCATAAAATAGCCTTGTCTGGAGAATTAATCTATAATAACAGTTCTTTCATATACGAGAACTTGAGAAACAAATCGTGAGTTGATCCCAATTTAATATAAAGGATTCGAGCTCCCTCTATTTCCATGCCTTCAAAAGGAATTCTCCTGTTTGAAATAGTTGTCATTCCAGCGGAGATAAGGTAGAATGAAAAGGATGAATTGAAAGGATGACACATGAACTACATTATTACTTTTTTAATCTCCATGATTCCTCTGGTAGAACTTCGTGGAGCCGTTCCCTACGCCATCTCTAGCGGAATTCCTCTTTGGCAAGCTCTCCTGATTGGGGTCGTTGGCAACATGCTTCCTGTCCCTATCATTTTCTTTTTCGCTCGCCATATCCTGGAGTGGGGGAAAGAAAAGCCTATTATCGGGAATTTCTTTACCTGGTGTCTCAACAAGGGACATCGTGGAGGTCAAAAATTGGAAGAAGCTGCAGGAGATAAGGGAATCTTTTGGGCACTACTCCTCTTCGTCGGCATTCCCCTGCCAGGAACTGGAGCCTGGACTGGAACCCTTGCCGCTTCTATTCTAGACTGGGGCTTCAAACGGAGCGTCCTTGCTGTCATGCTGGGAGTTGTCCTAGCAGGTCTCATCATGGGATCTCTCTCGCTCCTCTTTGGACTAGATACCTTTGCGCATTAATCACAAAAAGGACTGAAACAGCTGTTTCAGTCCTTTTAGAATGTAGACAACTAGTTTTTACATAAAATAGCTAGATGATTTTTCAGAAATATAACTTCTATTATTTTGGGTCACTGAAGCAGATTAAAAAACTTTCCGCTGTGAGAAAAGTGCCTGAAATACAATTTTTTTTGGCACTCGGGAGTTTTGAAACTTTAGGTTCAAAACTAAGTCATGGAACTTCGTAGAAGTTCGCTGACGTCCGTACTCACCTAAGGAAAGTTATTTATATGACTTTATCTTGCAAAAAAGAGGTTTCCATCGAAACCTCTTATTTTTTATTCTTAGTTGTTAAGAGCTGCTGCCATTGTAGCTGCAACTTCTGCTTCAAAGTCATTTGAAGCTTTTTCAATACCTTCACCAACTTCAAAGCGAACGAATTCAACAACTGAAGCATTTACTGATTCAAGGTAAGCTTCCACTGTCTTGCTGTCATCCATGATGTAAACTTGTGCAAGAAGAGTGTAGGCTTGGTCAACTTTCGTGTTGTCCAAGAAGAAGCGATCCATTTTACCTGGGATGATTTTATCCCAGATTTTTTCTGGTTTACCTTCAGCTGCCAATTCAGCTTTGATATCTTCTTCAGCTTGAGCAACCACTTCGTCAGTCAATTGAGCTTTAGAACCATACTTCAAGTGTGGAAGAGCTGGTTTACCAACCATTGCACGGCTTTCGTTGTCTTGGTCGATCACGTGGTTCAATTGTGCCAACTCATCTTTTACGAATTGCTCATCCAATTCTTTGTATGAAAGAACAGTTGGTTTCATTGCAGCGATGTGCATTGAAATTTGTTTAGCAAGTGCTTCGTCTCCACCTTCGACAACAGAGATAACACCGATACGTCCACCGTTGTGTTGGTATGCACCGAAGTGTTGTGCATCTGTTTTTTCAAGCAAAGCAAAACGACGGAATGAGATTTTTTCTCCGATTGTAGCTGTTGCAGATACGTATGCTGCTTCAAGAGTTTCACCTGAAGGCATTGTCAAAGCAAGAGCTTCTTCGTTGTTAGCTGGTTTACCTTCAGCGATGACTTTCGCTGTTGCGTTTACCAATTCAACGAATTGAGCGTTTTTCGCAACGAAGTCAGTTTCAGCATTTACTTCAACTACTGCTGCAACGTTACCGTTCACATAAACACCAGTCAAACCTTCAGCGGCAACACGGTCAGCTTTCTTAGCTGCCTTAGCCATACCTTTTTCGCGAAGCAATTCGATTGCTTTTTCGATGTCACCATCAACCTCAACCAAGGCTTTCTTAGCGTCCATAACACCAGCACCAGATTTTTCACGCAACTCTTTAACAAGTTTAGCTGTAATTTCTGCCATTTTGATTCTCCTATATTTTTTTAAAAATAGGAGAGCCGGGCTAAGCCCCGCCCTCCTAGGTAATTACGATTGTGATAATTAAGCGTTGTCGCCTTCTACAACTTCAACGATTTCTTCGATTGAATCTGCTTGAGTTTCAGTTGCTGCCAATTCAGCTTCAACTGAAGCAACTGCATCTTCACCTTGACGTCCTTCGATAACAGCGTCAGCCATTTTCGCAGTGATCAATTTAACAGCGCGGATAGCATCATCGTTCGCTGGGATGATTACATCGATATCGTCTGGGTCAGTGTTTGTGTCGACCATCGCTACAACTGGGATACCCAATTTCTTAGCTTCTTTAACAGCGATTTGCTCTTTGTGTGGGTCAACAACGTACATTACGTCTGGGATACGAGGCATTTCTTCGATACCACCCAAGAATTTTTCAAGACGAGCGCGTTGTTTGTTAAGAAGTGCAACTTCTTTCTTAGGAAGAACGTCGAAGATTCCTTCTTCTTCCATACGTTTGATTTCTTTCAAACGAGCGATACGTTTTTGGATTGTTCCCCAGTTAGTAAGGGTACCACCCAACCAACGGTGGTTGATGAAGTATTGACCTGAACGAACAGCTTCTTCCGCAACAGCTTCAGCAGCTTGTTTCTTAGTACCAACAAACAATACAACTGCGTCGTTTGCAGCAGCATCACGCATGAAGTCATATGCTTGGTCAGCATATTTTACAGTTTGTTGCAAGTCGATAACGTGGATTCCGTTACGCTCAGTGAAGATGTACTTAGCCATCTTAGGGTTCCAGCGACGAGTTTGGTGACCAAAGTGTACACCAGCCTCAAGAAGTTGTTTCATTGAAATTACTGCCATGAGTAAATTCTCCTTTTTGTTTTTTTCTCCTCTCCCAGACGTCAGCTTGCAACACGACCACAAGGGCAACGGTGCCACAATGGTTCCAGGATGAGTATTTATTGCTTTACGCAACTTTATCAGTATAGCAGATTTAGAAGCTTTTTGCAAGTCATTTGAGAGAAATTCCTAGACTTTCCTGCTTTTCTTCAGGTCTTTTTTCTCCTTCCTTTATGTTTTTCTGCACGATTCTCATTCTTTCCCTTTCATAAGCCTTTTGTCCGAAATTTTTTCTTGACCTTATCTGATTTTTAAGATAAAATAGAATATGTTGTGGCGGTATAGCCAAGTGGTAAGGCACGGCTCTGCAAAAGCTTGATCGTCGGTTCAAATCCGTCTACCGCCTTCACAAACAAATATCAATGAGCCCAGCAATGGGCTTTTTTTGATACCATCACTGGATTGGACTGCACCATCGCTCCTTTGCGAGCGATTCTGTTCTCCACTCATGAAAGGAAAAGATGATTATGAAAAAAGTTACCTTGTATACTCTCAGCATCCTCTCTTTTGCCATGCTTACCGCTTGCCAACCCGCTGTACCAGAGACTCACCAAAGAAAGCCCCTTGTTAGCAGTTCTAAAAAAACCTCTAAGAGCTCTAGAAGTTCATCCTCTAAAAAATCAACCAGCAAAAAAGAATTTCCATCAGACTTCGATGACGATGGTTCTTCTAGTTCTTCAAATTCTAACACGCGCGAGGATCCTAACTATACAATGAGCTGGATGGAC
Source organism: Streptococcus sp. 1171_SSPC (assembly GCF_001069335.1). Lineage (NCBI taxonomy): Bacteria > Bacillati > Bacillota > Bacilli > Lactobacillales > Streptococcaceae > Streptococcus > Streptococcus sp. 1171_SSPC. Next base: position 2,924 of record NZ_JWAK01000019.1, on the reverse strand, counting down.
CAAGGGGAAGCTCTTGAATCTATCGGAGATATCCCCGAAATGCCAAAATGGGTTGCATTCAAAGAAATTAAAATGGAGGCCCTCATTGGCAATGAGAACCTTACTCCTACTTCAAAAGAAGAAGTCCTCAGAAAGTTGGGATCTGCTGATACTGATACTGCTGATGATTTCTATTGGCATGGAGATAACTTTAGTATCTTGATTGGATTTAATGAAAAAAATCAGGTATCTAACAAAATTGCAACCCTGCCTAACGCTAAAAAGGTTACGAATCTCAAGGATATTCAACCTGGAATGACGGCTAAAGAAGTCGTCGAAAAACACGGCCGTCCAGAAACTGTTTTCGTCTTTGGCTACGCGACGATCTTTAGTTGGAAGGGAGAAGACGGAAAAGACTACTCAGTTGGTTTTGACAAAGAGACAGTCTTCCAAATCTCTGAGCCTACATAAAGTTGCCCTTTTCGAGAATCATTTCTGATCCTATTCAAGCATTCAGTTGCTTTTCACACTGATGGGATAGAATCCCTTCTCAACAAACACAAATCCTCCAAGACCAGCGTCTTGGAGGATTTCTTTGTATCAAGGGGAAGGCCCCTTTTTCATTCCTTACAATTCTGCAATTTGATTGAGGTTGACTTCTGCCACAGTGTCATTTCCAAACATGGTGATAATCATTTTCACCTTGTTGTTATCGATTTCTGTGATCTTACCAGTGTAGTCTGCAAAGGCACCATCGATAATGCGTACAGTATCTCCCACCTTCACATCAATGTTGAAATCTTGAACTGTTTGTCCCATCGAAATCAAGATGTTACGAATCTCGTCTTCCAAAAGTGGAGTTGGTTTTGAACGGTTCCCGTGTGATCCAACAAATCCTGTTACGTTTGGTGTATTCCGAACAACAAACCAAGCTTCATCAGTCATGACCATTTCTACTAAGACATAACCAGGGAAGCGATTTTCTTCGATTTCTTTTGTTTTCCCGTTCTTCTCGATTTGCACAGTTTGAGTAGGGATTTCTACACGCAAGATGTTTTCCAACATGTTATATGTTTGTGCGCGTTGAAGAAGGTTTTCCTTCACTTTGTTTTCATATCCTGAGTAGGTCTGTAGGACAAACCAGCCTTTGTCAAAACTATCCATTTTTGTTTCCTTTCTTATCTACCAGAGGTCCATCGTTTCATCACGATACTAAAAAAAGCCTTCTGGCTCTTGTTTTCCTAGCTCCATTATAACATAAAACCGGAGAAAACAAAGCAGTTTCTCTTGTTTTTCTTCAGCAAGATAAGAAAAAAAGCATCCACAGGGGACGCAAATTTGTTTCTTTTTTAGAACATATCGATTAGCTTCAAAATACCTTTAGCCACTACTTGGTCAAACAAATAAATCAAAGCTACAAAAAAAGCGGTGTACTCAATCACTGAGATAAAATTTTTCCATCTTTCCTTGCGATTTGGCCAAGTCGTGTTTTTAAGCAAGACAAAAATATCTTTAAAAAATTTCACAACATTCTCCTATCTGGTTTCTTTATGAATTGTATATTTACTACAATGTTTACAAAACTTATTAACTTCTAGACGTTTTGGTTTTGGCGTCGCACTCAACTTAATTGAGTAGTTGCGTGACCCACAAACCGTACACGCTAGACTTGCTTTTTTTAATGCCATAACGCCTCCATTCACACTATTATAGCAAGTTTTCCACTATTTGACAAGCTCTTCTACTCTAAGGGAGCGCATTTTATTTGGCTTTTCTCTATGATTTGATACAATATAGAGGATAAAGGAGAAATTATGAAAAGCGATCATCTGAAAGAAAGTAAAAACATTGAAGACCGTCGCGGGCAAAGTGGCGGGAGCTACTCATCTGGCCGGTCTGGTGGGAATTTAGGGGGTGGTATTTTACAGATCCTCCTCTCGCCTGGAAGCTTTAAGAGCAAATTAATCTTAATCCTCGTTCTCATCTTTTTGAGCGGGGGAGCTGGATTGAGCGGGCTCTTTGACCAGGGTCAGACCACACAGAACTACAACTCAGTACAAGTCACGCGCCAAAGTAATACCCAGGTGAGTGATGGAGATAGCAAATTCGTCAGTCAAGTCCTTGGAACCACTGAGGATTTCTGGGGGCAAACCTTCCAAAAAGACGGGCGGACCTATCACAAGCCAACCCTGGTTTTTTATACCGGACAAACTCGTACTGGCTGTGGTGTAGGTCAAGCATCTGCAGGTCCCTTCTATTGTCCGACAGACCAAAAGATCTATTTAGACATCAGCTTCTACAAAGAGTTGACCACCAAATACAAGGCTAGCGGAGATTTTGCCATGGCTTATGTCATCGCTCACGAAGTCGGCCACCATATCCAAAACGAATTAGGGACTCTTCAGAGTTACCAAAAAGCCATCCGAGGGAAAAGCGAGACAGAAAAAAATGCCCTCAATGTCCGTTTGGAACTTCAAGCTGACTACTATGCGGGTATGTGGGCTCGCTACATTGAAGAGCAAGGCCTCATGGAGACGGGAGATATCGAAGAAGCGCTCAATGCTGCTCATGCCGTGGGAGATGATACCCTTCAAGAACAAGCCTATGGCTACTCCGTCCCTGATAGCTTCACCCACGGGACGTCTGAACAACGCATGCGCTGGTTCAAACGGGGCTACCAATACGGCGACTTTGAACACGGAGATACCTTCAGCGTCTCCGATGAAGACTTGTAATGAAACTAAAAACAAAAGCCTTTCAGATTATCATCTGAAAGGCTTTTTTGTTACCCTATCGACAGCTGTCTGAGCATCGAAAAGTATTGAAAAAATTCTTTTCATTCAACATCTTCTCAGAAACTTTCCTTAGGTGAGTACGGACGTCAGCGAACTTCGAAGAAGTTCCATGACTTATTAAGATACAAAGGGCGTCTGCGGATAAAGTCA
>NZ_JWAK01000018.1:0-563 GCF_001069335.1 Streptococcus sp. 1171_SSPC | reverse complement strand
GAGTCAAAGTCCCTTGCCTTACCGCTTGGCTATACCCCAATAATATAAAATAGGCGAGTGATGGGGATCGAACCCACGCATGCCAGAGCCACAATCTGGTGTGTTAACCACTTCACCACACCCGCCATATTCTTATACACGGGCAGTAGGAATTGAACCCACACTGAAGGTTTTGGAGACCTTAGTTCTACCTTTAAACTATGCCCGTAAAGGATGGAAGGGGAGGGATTCGAACCCCCGAACCCGAAGGAGCGGATTTACAGTCCGCCGCGTTTAGCCTCTTCGCTACCCTTCCGAATAATATTAAATTATGGCGCGAGACGGAATCGAACCGCCGACACATGGAGCTTCAATCCATTGCTCTACCAACTGAGCTACCGAGCCAAATATTGCGGGAGCAGGATTTGAACCTACGACCTTCGGGTTATGAGCCCGACGAGCTACCGAGCTGCTCCATCCCGCGTTAATATTAAGGAGGATGTGGGATTCGAACCCACGCACGCTTTTACACGCCTGACGGTTTTCAAGACCGTTCCCTTCAGCCGGACTTGGGTAATCCTCCA
>NZ_JWAK01000017.1:180613-203079 GCF_001069335.1 Streptococcus sp. 1171_SSPC | reverse complement strand
ATGTTTCAGGCATTTTTCTCACAGCGGAAAGTTTTTGATCTTCGTAAATAACTAAAAATTAAAAGTCATTTTTGATAATCATCTAACTGTTTTATGTAAAACAATAGCTTGTCTACATACTCAAGCGGTTAAACCGCTTTATTCCATCTAATGTTTAATACTAATAAAAAGTCTAAGGGACAGCTCTGATCAACCAAACCATTTTTTCCAAAGGGAAGGTTTGGTCGGTTTCTTTTCTTCCTCCCAGAGATCCGCAAAAGTAGAACGGAGGTCCTTGTCAGTAGTGGTAACTGGTGCATCTGTATGAATCACGAGCCCAAAAGGAGAGGAGTCGTGTTCCTCCGAAACAATAGTAGCCTGGCAACCAAATTCTTTTGCTTGTTTTAGATAGCTCAACTGGACGCTAGAATCAACATTTGGAGAAATCTTGACAAAGAGAGGGCTAGCTTGTTCATTCAAGCTTTCCAGCACCTTCAAAAAGCCCTTCTGAAGCTGAGGACTATTGCTTGTTTTTAAATCGGCATATCCTAGAACGCGCTCTTCAAACGTACCTAGAAAGCGACGTTGTTCATCAGGATTTAATTTTAGGCCACCGTTAGCCTTTTCCATAATTTCTTTAGATAGATCAGTCATAAGAATAGTATATCATACTTTAGGTTGAAAATGCCAAACGAATAAAGGCTGTTCCAAACAAAAAGAAAGCGATTTCTTGATAAAGTTAAGGAAAATCTGCACAAAGATAACGTTTTTTCTTGAAAAACGCGTATTTTTAAGGTATCATAGAGGTGTAAAAAATTTAAACTCAAAGGAGAGTAAGAAATGTCAATTATTACTGATGTTTACGCTCGCGAAGTCCTAGACTCACGCGGTAACCCAACACTTGAAGTAGAAGTTTATACTGAATCAGGTGCTTTCGGACGTGGTATGGTTCCATCTGGAGCTTCTACTGGTGAACACGAAGCAGTTGAACTTCGCGACGGTGACAAATCTCGTTACGGTGGTCTTGGAACTCAAAAAGCTGTTGACAATGTAAACAACATCATTGCTGAAGCAATCATCGGTTACGATGTTCGTGATCAACAAGCTATTGACCGTGCAATGATCGCTCTTGACGGTACTCCTAACAAAGGTAAATTGGGTGCGAACGCAATCCTTGGTGTGTCTATCGCTGTAGCTCGTGCTGCTGCTGACTACCTTGAAATCCCACTTTACAGCTACCTTGGTGGATTCAACACTAAAGTTCTTCCAACTCCAATGATGAACATCATCAACGGTGGTTCTCACTCAGATGCTCCAATTGCTTTCCAAGAGTTTATGATCTTGCCAGTTGGTGCACCTACATTTAAAGAAGCTCTTCGTTACGGTGCTGAAATCTTCCACGCTCTTAAGAAAATCCTTAAATCTCGTGGTCTTGAAACAGCCGTAGGTGATGAAGGTGGATTCGCTCCTCGTTTCGAAGGAACTGAAGATGGTGTTGAAACTATCCTTGCTGCGATCGAAGCTGCTGGATATGTACCAGGTAAAGACGTATTCATCGGATTTGACTGTGCATCATCAGAATTCTACGATAAAGAACGTAAAGTCTACGACTACACTAAATTCGAAGGTGAAGGCGCTGCTGTTCGTACATCTGCAGAACAAATCGACTACCTTGAAGAATTGGTTAACAAATACCCAATCATCACTATCGAAGATGGTATGGATGAAAACGACTGGGAAGGTTGGAAAGCTCTTACTGAACGTCTTGGTAAGAAAGTTCAATTGGTTGGTGACGACTTCTTCGTAACTAACACTGACTACCTTGCACGTGGTATCCAAGAAGGTGCTGCTAACTCAATCCTTATCAAAGTTAACCAAATCGGTACACTTACTGAAACTTTCGAAGCTATCGAAATGGCTAAAGAAGCTGGTTACACTGCTGTTGTATCACACCGTTCAGGTGAAACTGAAGATTCAACAATCGCTGACATCGCAGTTGCAACAAACGCAGGACAAATCAAGACTGGTTCACTTTCACGTACAGACCGTATCGCTAAATACAACCAATTGCTTCGTATCGAAGACCAACTTGGTGAAGTAGCTGAATACCGTGGATTGAAATCATTCTACAACCTTAAAAAATAATCTAGTTAACTAGATATAAAAGATCCTTGAGTTTTCTTAAGGATCTTTTTGTTATCGGGCCAAACAAAAAATCCTCAACTATCTAGTTGAGGAATCGTTTTATTAGAACAAGCCTTTGATTTTATCTACAGCACCGCTGACTAGATCGTTTCCAGCAACAAGTGCTTTCGCTTGTTCTAAGTAGTCACCAAGGTTATCCTTGTTGTCATCGATGAATTTTTTAGCAGCATCGAAATCTTTCTTTTCGATCATTTCTTTGACTTGGTTAAACAAATCCATTGGGTTCATGAGGTTTCTCCTATAAACTATTTATTATTATCACTATTTAATCATTTTTCAACCAAACTAGCAAGCGTTTTGATTCTTAGTTGAAGAGGGCGCAAACTGCCTCTGGTACGTAGAAATCATGGCTCAATTCAGTCAATCTACCACTCGCCTTGTCGCGTTTAAAAACAGTAGCATTGTCTGAATCTTGATGGACTGCAATGAGGTATTCTTGATCAGGACTAAGAATGAAATCGCGTGGATTGAGTCCATTGGTTGGAACGATTTCAAGAAGCACTAGGCTACCATCTGCCAATATTTCATAGACTGCAATGGAGTTATGGGACCGATTAGAGGCATAGAGGAATTTCCCATCCTCGGAGAGGCGAATAGCAGCAGCCCATTTTTGACCTTCATAATCTTCTGGTAGGGTGGAGATGGTTTGGAAATGTTCAAAGTAGCCAAGTCCATCATAGAAAAGGACATCGATGGTGGCGTTTAATTCATTAATCAGGTAAGCCGTCTTGTAATGAGTATGGAAAATGATATGACGCGGACCAGCACCTGGAGCAGTTTGGTAGGTTTGAGCTTGCGTCAGTTTCCCAAGATCATCGACTTGGTAGACCACGACTTGATCAGTCCCCAAATCACAAGTAATAAGCAGTTTATCAGGAGTGAGATCTGCATAATGAACATGGGGACTAGCTTGGTTTTCGTGAGGTCCAGAACCCTGATGAGTGGCTTGATCGACCAAGGTCAAATGACCATCCTCATGAATGCGATAAGAGAGGACTTGCCCCTTGTGATAGTTAGCTCCATAGACCAATCCACGCGCTTCATCAACAGAGACATAACAGAGGGGGGCTCCTTCCTCGACCACGTGATTAATCAACTGGTGGTCAGGGTTAAAGCTCGCAATGCCACCAAGACCCTCTTCGGCTCCCACACTGTATAAGAAACCAGCTTTTGAAAAAGCGAGATAGGTTGGATTTGGCTCTTGCGCAACTAGTTTCAAGTCGCTAAGCTGACCAGTTCTTTCATCGAAGGAAGCTTTGTAAATTCCTTTGGAGTCTCGTTTGGTATAGGTTCCGAAATAAATATCTTGCATCACATGCACCTCGACTTTGTTGATAGCTCCATTATATCAGAAAAGAAGGGGATGGAAAACGATTAGGTGAAGGATTGAGGAGTTCAGGAACAAAATGTACCTCACCTTTGGCTATACCGTGAAATTATGAACTAAAAATGCTAAAATAAAAACAGATTGAAAACGAAGGAGATTCCTGTGGAACATAAAGAAAAAGATTTTAGTTTATCCTGGTTTTTTAAATGGTTTGTTGATAATAAGGCCATTACTGTTTTCCTAGTAGCCTTGCTAATTGGATTAAATATTTTAGTTCTGAGCAAGATTAGTTTTATTTTTACACCCCTGTTAGAGTTTGGAGCAGCGGTCATGCTGCCCGTCATTATTTCGGGGCTCCTCTATTATTTGTTAAATCCAATTGTCGACTTTTTGGAAAGGCATCGGGTTAAGCGGATTATTGCGATTTCTATCGTCTTCATCTTGATTGCCCTTCTCATTTTATGGGGCTTGGCCGTTGCTATTCCAGCCATTCAGCGTCAGTTGCTCAGTTTTATGAAGAATCTGCCAGATTACTTGGAAAAGGCCAATATGACCATTGATGATTTCTTAGATAACAAAGTGTCGCCAGAAATCAAGCCTCAACTGGATGAATGGACCAGCCAGTTGTCGCAAAATATTACCAGTTGGGCGAGTTCTTTCTCTGCCAGTGCAGTCAACTGGGTCAGCAATCTGATTGCTGTTGCCTCTCAGGTCATTATCGCTTTAATTATCATGCCGTTCATCGTCTTCTATCTCTTGAGAGATGGAAAGAACCTGAAAGGGCAGATCATTCGCTTTTTACCAACCAAGATTCGTGAATCAGCAGGCAAGGTGCTGTCTGATGTCAATACACAATTAGCCAATTATGTCAGAGGTCAGATCACTGTTGCCATCATCGTAGCTTTGATGTTCATTCTTTTGTTTAAGATTATTGGGCTTCGTTATGCTGTAACACTTGGTGTAACCGCTGGTTTCCTGAACTTGATTCCATACTTGGGGAGTTTCTTGGCTATGCTCCCAGCTTTAGTTTTAGGCTTGGTAGCAGGACCAGAGATGTTTGTCAAAGTTGTTATTGTCTTTATTGTTGAGCAAACCATCGAGGGACGTTTCGTTTCCCCACTTGTCTTGGGTAGTCAGCTCAATATCCACCCGATCACGATTCTGTTTGTATTGATTACTTCAGGTTCTATGTTTGGAATCTGGGGAGTCTTCTTAGGAATCCCAGTTTACGCTTCAGCTAAAGTAGTCATCAGTGCTCTATTTGAGTGGTACAAAGATGTCAGTGGCTTGTACGAAAAGGACGAAATTGAGGAAATTCAACGTGAAGAATAGTCAAAAAATTCTAGAAGCAATTGAGAAACAAGAGTTAGATCGCTTGCCGGCTTATTTGGAGAAAGCTTTGCTAGAAGACGATCCAGAAACCTTGTTAGAATTGGGCCAGTATTTTGAAAGTATTGGTTTTTATCCTGAAGCCAAGCAAACCTACTTGCATCTAAGAGATGATTATCCAGAGGTCTATCTGAGTCTAGCGACCATTGTAGCCGAGGATGGTCTAATGGAAGAAGCCTTTGCTTATTTGGAAGAAATCCCTGAAAGTTCGGAATGGTATCTCGCTAGTCTCCTAGTCAAGGCGGATCTCTACCAAAGTGAGGGGCTTGCAGATGTGGCTCGAGAAAAGCTGATGGAAGCAGCGACTCTTTCGGATGACCCCATCATTCAGCTTGGCTTGGCAGAGATTGATCTGGAACTCGAAAATTACCAAGAAGCCATTCAAGAATATGCTCAGTTAGACAACCGTCTCATTTTAGAAGAAACAGGCATTTCCACCTATCAGCGGATCGGCTATGCTTATGCGAATCTAGGTCGGTTTGAGGCTGCCATTGAGTTTTTAGAAAAGGCCTTGGAAATCGAGTTTGATGACCAGATTGCCTTTGAATTGGCAACCCTTCTCTATGACCGAGAAGAGTATCAACGGGCGCTGATCTACTTCAAGCAGATTGACACACTGTCACCAGATTTTGAAGGGTATGAATACGGCTATGCCTTGGCTCTACAAGCTGAGAATGACCGAAAAACAGCGCTAGCGATAGCAGAGCAGGGGATTCAAAAGAATCCTTTCGACGCCTACCTCCTCCTTCTAGCTTCCCAGTTGGCCTACGAGTTGCACCAGCCAGAAAAGGCAGAAAACTATCTGTTAGAAGCCAAAGAAGTAGCTGAGGACCTCGAAGATATCGCCCTTCGCCTAACAACCCTTTATTTGGAACAGGAACGCTATGAAGACGTCCTTGAATGGCAAGAAGTGGAAGTGGAGAATGTCGTCACCCGCTGGAATATTGCTCGTGCCTTGGTAGCACTCGAAGAGGTTGAAAAAGCAGATCCAATCTATGAAGAGCTCTACCCAGATTTGAAAGAAAATCCAGAGTTCTTAGAAAGCTATAGCTATCTCTTGAGAGAGTTGGGGGATATTGCAAAAGCCCGGGAAGTGGCAGAAGGCTATTTGCAGCTAGTGCCAGATGATGGGCAAATGCAAGCTTTCTATGAGAGCTTGCTAGAAGAATAAGAGTTTGGCTCTTGTGGGAGTGGGACTAGGAACAAGTTTTATCATTGTTCTATCCCACTCTTTTTAATCAGTCTTTCTGTTATTGTCCCTGAGAATATGGTATACTGGAAGGGCTAAAAAGAAGACAAGATGAATGAGGGAGAAAAAATGGAACCGGTGAAATTGTTTCAATACAATACCTTGGGGGCTTTGATGGCAGGTCTCTATGGGGGATCCTTTACCATTAAAGAATTACTGGAGCATGGAGATTTAGGAATTGGGACCTTGGACTCAATCGATGGCGAATTGATTGTCTTAGATGGTAAGGCCTATCAAGCTAAGGGTTCAGGAGAGGAGCCGGAGATTGTGGAAGTATCTCCAGATGCGACCGTTCCTTATGCGGCCATTGTTCCCCATCAGGCCGAAGTGATTTTTCGGCAACGCTTTGAAATGACAGATGAGGAGTTAGAGGCTCGCATTGAATCTTATTACGATGGTGAAAATCTGTTTCGTTCGATTAAGATTCATGGTGATTTTGCCACAATGCATGTGCGCATGATTCCCAAATCGACCTCGGAAACCAAATTTGCAGATGTGGCGACCCATCAGCCAGAATTTACACGAGAAAATGTTACAGGAACCATTGTTGGTTTTTGGACGCCAGAGATGTTTCATGGGGTCAGTGTAGCAGGCTATCACCTTCACTTTATCTCAGATGACCATACCTTCGGGGGGCATGTCATGGATTTTGTCATCAAAGAGGGCATCGTCGAAGTTGGAGCCATTGATCAATTGGACCAACGCTTTCCTGTCCAGGACCGCCAGTATCTCTTTGCCAAGTTTAATGTTGACCAGGTCAAAGAGGATATCCACAAATCAGAATAAAACAAAAGGGCTGAGATGAATCTCAGTCCTTTTACGTTGTCTACTCGCTGATGCGCATAGATTTGATCTTTTCTTCTTCAGGGGTGACCCGTAGGGTTTTTTGACCGGTATAGGTTACAAAGCCAGGTTTTCCTCCGGTTGGTTTGTTGAGTTTTTTGGTTTCAATCATGTCGACTTGGACCAGATTGGAGAGGCGTCCCTTAGAGAAATAGGCTGCCAGCTCAGCTGCATCGGTTTTGACCTCATCGGAAGGGTTGAGGTTACCTGTAATGACCACGTGACTACCTGGAATATCCTTAGCGTGGAACCAGAGTTCGTCCTTTTTAGCCATTTTGAAGGTCAATTCTTCGTTTTGAAGATTATTCCGGCCGACCAGAATAATGGTCTTGCCGTCTGAGGCTAAGTACTTCTCTGGTTTTTTCCGTTTGTGGATCTTTTCTCGGTTGCGTCGTTTGATAAAGCCTGTTTGGATCAGCTCTTCGCGAATCTCGGCTACTTCAGAAAGGCTGGCTTGGGCCAGAGCAGTTTCGACTGTTTCCAGGTAGGAGATGCTTTCCTTGGTTTCCTGGATGAGAGAGGTCAAATGTTTGACGGCCTCTTTTAGCTTTTGGTAGCGCTTGAAGTAGCGTTGAGCATTTTGACTGGGGGTCAAGGCTTTATCCAAGGCAATGGTAATAGGCTGGTTGGTATAGTAGTTGTCTAAGGTGACTTGGTCTTGATCATTTGGGACTTGATGGAGGAAAGTAGTAAGCAGTTCGCCTTTTTGACGGAACTCTTCGGCATTTTCTGTCGCTGCCAGTTCGGCTTCCTGTTTGGCCAATTTTTTCCGGTTCTTTTCTAGGTCATTGTCCACCTTGCGGATGAGTTCCCCAGCTTGTTGCTGGATCCGGTCGCGTTCAGCCTTGTCCAAGTAGTAGTGGTCAAGTAGATCTGATAAAGTCTCAAAGGTCTCCTCCTGGCTATCAGCAAAAGCGAGAGCAGCAAAAGATTTTTTCGTTAGACGGGGATCTGTTGGAGCTTCAAAGAATGCTCGGAAGGTTTTTAATTTTTCTCCGCTTTCTAATCGACTGGCTAATTCTTGAGCAGTATCTCGACCAATACCCTGGAAATGGGTTTGAAGGTTTTTAGGTGTCAACTCTTCTCGGTGAAGAAAGGCGAATAAGGCTTCGTCTTTGATGGTAAAGGGGTTGACCGCTTCGGTTTTTGGAGGAGCTACATAGGTAGAACCTGGCAAGATGGTCCGGTAGCTGTTTTGAGAGAAGCCCACATGCTTGATTGCTTCGATGATTTTTCCAGTTGCCTTGTCCAGAAGAATGATATTGCTGTGCTTACCCATGATTTCAATAATCAGGGTTACAGATATATCATCTCCAATCTCATTTTTATTAGAGACGGCAATTTCTAAAATACGGTCATTCTCCAGTTGCTGGATCTGCTCAATGACTGCCCCTTGGAGATACTTGCGCATGACCATGATAAAGGTATTAGGGAAGGCAGGATTCTCAAAATTGGTCTGAGTCCGTTGGATCCGACCAAAAACAGAGTGGGAAGACAGCAAGAGTTTTTGATTCTTGCGATTGCTACGAATTTGTAAAACCAACTCTTGTTCAAAGGGTTGGTTAATTTTTTGGATGCGACCATATAGGAGTTCGCTTTGTAATTCATTCACCATATGGTGTAAAAAAAATCCATCAAAAGACATGGGGTTCCTCAACATTCTAGACTAATTCTAGTAAATTATATCAAAAAAGTGCCTGAAAACCCAGTAAGAAGGCGGTTTTCAATCCTTGTAAAAGCATCCGTTAGAAAATGAATTTTCAGGAAATGACGAACGTTTTCAAAAAAAACATAAAAAAGTATTGACAAGGCTTACGGAAACATTTACAATGGATTCAATTAGAAAAGTAATAAATGAAAATTTAATAGAGAGCTCACGGTTGGTGGAAGTGGGTAGTGGACATTTATGAAATTGGACTAATGATGAGATGAATTTGAAACAATAAAAATTCGGTCGGCACACCTTATCGTGCAACTTGTTGCTAGACAAGACAGAGATATGGGAGGAGTTTATCCATTTTCCCATAAGTGAGGTGGCACCGCGATGACACGTCCTCACATAGCTATAGCTATGTGTGGGCGTGTTTTTTGTTTCAAAAAGAAGGGAGAAAAGAAGATGAAGAAACGATGGCGACTCAGTCTTTAACAAAGAAGCGAAAAAACGAAAAAAATAAATAATTGAGGTAAAAAATATGAAAAACAAACGTGTATTGGGAATGATCGGTGCTTTGCTAGCTATTATTTTAGTAGCTGTTGTTTATCCAATGTTAAACAATAAAAATGATGCCAATAAAGCAGATGGAACTAAAAAGGTAAAAGTCGGTGTCTTACAGTTGGTCAGCCACCCATCGCTAGACGAAATCTACAAGGGGATTCAAGATGGCTTGGCTGAAGAAGGCTACGATAAGGACAAGATTGAGATCGAATTCCTCAATGCGGAAGGAGACCAAAACAAGGTTGCAACCATGAGCAAGCAATTGGTCCAAAACAACAACGACGTCTTGATTGGAATCGCAACCCCATCTGCTCAAGGTTTGGCTAGTGCGACTAAGGACAAACCAATCGTCATGGGTGCTATCACAGACCCAGTCGGCGCTAACTTGGTCAAAGATTTGAAAAAACCAGGTGGCAATATCACAGGAGTATCTGACCACAACCCAACGGAACAACAGTTGAAGTTGATCAAAGAGTTGACTCCTAACGTGAAAACAATCGGGGTTCTTTACTCAACCAGTGAAGATAATTCTAAAACGCAAGTAGAAGAATTTACAAAATTGGCTGAAAAAGCAGGCTACAAGGTGGTTCCTTATTCAGTCCCTTCTACAAATGAAATTGCTTCAACGGTTTCTGTCATGACTGGTAAAGTAGATGCCATCTGGGTTCCAATCGACAACACCATCGCTTCAGCCTTCTCAACGGTAGTCGAAGCAAACAAAACAGCTAAAAAACCAATCTTCCCAAGTGCGACAGCCATGGTCGAAGCTGGTGGTTTAGGTTCAGTCGTTGTCGACCAACATGATCTTGGAGTGGCAACTGGTAAAATGGCTGCGAAAATCTTGAAAGGTCAAAAACCAGCGGATACACCAGTCGAAATCTTTACAGATGGTAAATCTGTCATCAACAAAAAAGTAGCAGAAGAATTAGGCATTACCATCCCAGAATCTGTCTTGAAAGAAGCTGGACAAGTCATCGAATAAAAACAAAACGAATAACAAGAATGGCAGAGGAATTTGGCTTTGGCAGGTCTTTAAATCCTGACCTTTAAAAAAGTTCACCAGTACCCAGGACCAGCTTATTTTACTCTTGGTAGAGGAGAAAGAATTGAAAATCAAAATAACAGATCTTCATCCGACCCAACTATATTTATCAGAAAAGAAGTTACATGATATCCAGATGCTTGATCAATCGGCGGAAATAATCAATGTTGATCCAATTAGTATTCTTGCGTTTGGAAATTGCTTCTTGATTACAGACGGGCATCACAGAGCTTATCAGGCTTTATTGGCAGGTCGGGATACGATTTCTGCTGAGTTTGATAAAGATGGTGGTGATGAAATTTATCATCTCTATGCGCAAGCTTGTGAGGAAAGAAAGATATCCTCTGTTATGGATTTAAAACATCATATCTTAGCTCAAGATGAGTATGAAGCAAAATGGTATAACTGGTGTGATGGTTTTAACCAAGCAGCAACTCTTCTATTGAAAAGGAAAGCAGATGAAACAGACAAGGCAAATAAATAATGCCCTGCGTCTTGTTTTTTTGTCTATTGAAATTAGTCTCATCTAACTTGTTTTTTAACTAAAAATCTGATAAACTAGAATGTAATTGAATAGAAATCTGCAAGACTAGTACCTCAAGGGAAGTGCAACAGGGAGAAGAGCCGTGACTGAAAGCTCTTTGCATGAAAGCTGAGTGAATTCACTTGCGCAAGGATTTAGAAATTAAGGTCTGAGTTTCAGATAAAAGACGGATGGTACCGCGTGTCAACGCTCCGAATGTGGGTGTGGCGCGTGGTTTTTTCTATGTCTGAGTGAAGACCATGATGGAGGAAATATGTCAACGATTGAAGAACAACTAAAAGCGCTTCGGGAAGAAACGCTGGCAGCTTTGAAGCAGATCTCTGCTGAAAACGAAAAAGAGATGCAAGAGTTACGCGTCTCTGTCCTTGGGAAAAAAGGTTCCCTTACTGAAATCCTTAAAGGGATGAAAGATGTCTCTGCTGAAATGCGTCCGGTTATCGGAAAACACGTCAATGAAGCGCGTGATGTCTTGACGGCTGCCTTTGAAGAAACAGCCAAGCTCTTGGAAGAAAAGAAAGTCCAAGCTAAATTGGCTAGTGAAAGTATCGACGTGACCCTACCAGGACGTCCAGTCGCAAGTGGTCACCGTCATGTCTTGACCCAAACCAGTGAAGAAATCGAAGATATCTTTATCGGCATGGGCTACCAAGTCGTCGATGGGTTTGAAGTCGAAAAAGACTACTACAACTTTGAACGCATGAACCTTCCAAAAGATCACCCAGCGCGGGATATGCAGGACACCTTCTACATCACAGAAGAAATCTTGCTTCGGACCCACACATCACCAGTTCAGGCGCGTGCTATGGATGCGCATGACTTTAGCAAGGGGCCTTTGAAGATGATCTCTCCAGGGCGGGTCTTCCGTCGGGATACAGATGATGCGACCCACAGCCACCAATTCCATCAGATCGAAGGTTTGGTCGTTGGGAAGAATATTTCTATGGCAGACCTTCAAGGAACGCTTCAGTTGATCGTGCAAAAGATGTTTGGTGCAGAACGCCAAATCCGTCTGCGTCCTTCTTACTTCCCATTTACAGAGCCATCTGTTGAAGTAGATGTCTCTTGCTTCAAATGTGGTGGAGCGGGATGTAATGTATGTAAGAAGACCGGTTGGATCGAAATCATGGGGGCCGGTATGGTTCACCCACGCGTGCTTGAGATGAGTGGCATTGATTCAACAGTCTATTCAGGATTCGCCTTCGGACTTGGTCAGGAGCGTGTAGCCATGCTTCGTTATGGAATCAATGATATCCGTGGCTTCTATCAAGGAGATGTTCGCTTCTCAGAACAGTTTAAATAATCATGTTAGTTAGAGTAAAAATCGACCAGGCACAGACCTTGCGTGACCTAGAGGTGGAGACCTACCGGGATACCTTTGGTCCCTATATTGTTGAGAAAGATTTGGAAGATTACTTCTCTACCGTGCTCTCTTTGGAGCAAGTCGAGAAGGATCTGCTAGATCCAGAGTCCGAAACTTATTTTGTCCTCAATGAAGATCAAGAAATCTGTGGTTTTCTCAAGATCAACTGGGGTCAAGCGCAGACCGAGCCAGTAGAGATGGACAAGGCCTTTGAGATCCAACGGATCTATGTCAAAAAGGAATGGCATGGGGCTGGTTTTGGCAAGGAAATATTTACCTTTGCCCTGGATCAAGCCAAGAGCCGTGGCTTTGAGTGGGCCTGGCTAGGTGTCTGGGAACGCAACTTTAAGGCGCAAGATTTTTACTACCGTTTTGGATTTGAACGATTTAGTGAACACGAGTATCCTACCGGTGATACGGTTGATATTGACTGGTTGTTGAGAAAAAAATTGACCTAGAAGGAACAAGAAACTTCTATTCTAGAGAAGGGGAGGTTATGAGACCTTCCTAAGCTAGCCTCGAGCTGGAAAACACAAAATGAAAGGATCAAAACGAGGGTGGATGGAGATCTAGGAAAGATAACTAGATTTCTGCTTAGCCCTTGGTATCTTACATATGTTAGTTAGTTATAAATGGTTAAAAGAATTGGTGGACATTGATGTGCCATCAGATGAGTTGGCTGAAAAAATGTCAACCACAGGGATCGAAGTAGAAGGTGTGGAATCACCTGCTGCTGGTCTCTCAAAAATTGTCGTCGGAGAAGTTTTGTCTTGTGAAGATGTGCCAGAAACACACTTGCATGTCTGCCAAGTAAATGTGGGTGAAGAAGAAGCCCGTCAAATCGTCTGTGGAGCACCAAATGTGCGTGCAGGCATCAAGGTCATGGTAGCTCTTCCAGGTGCTCGCATTGCGGACAACTACAAGATCAAAAAAGGGAAAATCCGTGGCTTGGAGTCACTTGGGATGATCTGTTCCCTTGGTGAGTTGGGCATTTCTGACTCCGTTGTACCGAAGGAATTCGCAGATGGCATCCAAATCTTGCCAGAAGAAGCTGTTCCAGGTGAGGAAATCTTCTCTTACCTCGACTTGGATGATGAAATCATCGAGCTTTCTATCACACCTAACCGTGCAGACGCTCTTTCTATGCGTGGGGTAGCTTACGAAGTGGCAGCCATCTATGATAAGGCGGTTAATTTTAAGGAATTCAGTTTAACAGAAACAGACCAATCCGCAGCAGATGCTCTTTCTGTCAGCATTGACACAGACAAGGCTCCTTATTATGCGGCTCGTATCTTGGACAATGTGAACATCGCACCAAGTCCACAATGGTTGCAAAACCTCCTCATGAACGAAGGTATTCGTCCGATCAATAATGTGGTTGACGTGACCAACTATATCCTGCTTTACTTTGGTCAGCCTATGCATGCCTTTGACTTGGATACCTTCGAAGGAAACGATATCCGTGTGCGTGAAGCGCGTGCAGGTGAGAAATTGGTGACCTTGGATGGGGAAGAACGTGAGTTGGAAACAAGTGACCTCGTGATTACGGTTGCTGACAAACCAGTAGCCCTTGCAGGTGTCATGGGTGGTCAGGCTACAGAAATCTCTGAAAGCTCTAGTCGTGTTGTCCTTGAAGCAGCTGTCTTCAATGGCAAATCGATCCGTAAGACTAGCGGTCGCCTCAACCTTCGCTCTGAATCATCTTCTCGCTTTGAAAAAGGAATCAATGTGGCAACAGTCAATGAAGCCCTTGATGCGGCAGCGAGCATGATTGCTGAGCTTGCAGGTGCAACCGTGCGTAAGGGCATCGTTTCAGCAGGCCAGCTTGACACTTCTGATGTGGAAGTTTCTTCTACACTTGCAGACGTTAACCGTGTCCTCGGTACAGAGCTTTCCTACGCAGATGTCGAAGATGTCTTCCGTCGTCTTGGATTTGGTCTTTCTGGAAACGCTGAAGCCTTTACTGTCAGCGTTCCTCGTCGCCGTTGGGACATCACTATCGAAGCGGACCTTTTTGAAGAAATCGCACGTATCTATGGTTATGACCGCTTGCCAACCAGTCTTCCAAAAGACGATGGGACAGCAGGTGAGTTGACTGCGACACAAAAACTGCGTCGTCAAGTTCGGACTATTGCTGAAGGAGCAGGACTGACTGAGATCATTACCTACGCTCTGACAACTCCTGAAAAAGCGGTTGAATTTACGACTGCCCCAAGCAACTTAACAGAGCTCATGTGGCCAATGACAGTGGACCGCTCAGTCCTCCGTCAAAATATGGTTTCTGGTATTTTGGATACAGTTGCCTACAACGTAGCGCGTAAGAACAAAGACTTGGCTCTCTACGAGATTGGAAAAGTCTTTGAACAGACAGGAAATCCAAAAGAGGACTTGCCAAATGAAATCAACAGCTTTGCCTTTGCTTTGACTGGCTTAGTTGCTGAAAAAGACTTCCAGACTCCAGCTGTTCCAGTTGACTTCTTCTATGCTAAGGGAATTCTTGAAGCTCTCTTTGCTCGCTTGGGTCTTGAAGTATCTTATACAGCAACCTCTGAAATTGCTAGTCTTCACCCAGGACGTACAGCCTTGATCTCTCTCGGTGACCAAGTGCTTGGTTTTCTCGGGCAAGTACACCCTGTGACGGCTAAGGCTTATGACATTCCTGAGACTTATGTAGCTGAGCTTAACCTTTCAGCTATCGAAGCAGCCCTTCAACCAGCCGCTCCATTTGTGGAAATTACGAAGTTCCCAGCAGTCAGCCGTGATATCGCCCTTCTCCTCAAAGAAGAAGTGACTCACCAAGAAGTGGTCGATGCCATCCAAGCTGCAGGCGTGAAACGTTTGACAGATATCAAACTCTTTGACGTCTTCTCAGGTGAAAAACTGGGTATCGGAATGAAGTCCATGGCTTATAGCTTGACCTTCCAAAATCCAGAAGATAGCTTGACCGACGAAGAAGTCGCACGCTACATGGAGAAAATCCAAGCATCTCTCGAAGAAAAAGTAGACGCAGAAGTGCGTTAAATCTTAAAAAAATGAAACAGTTGAGAATTTCTTAGCTGTTTTTTTCTTACAGGATTTGTAAGTTATTGGCCTTGAAACCCTATTAAAATAGAGAAATTCCTTTAAGTACTCAAAATATCTATGTCAACCATCTTTCTATTTTTGACAAATATTTTTATTTTTTTGAAAAATATACTTGTCAAAAAGAAAAAGAAGTGTTACAATGATTTCAGTTGAAAGAAGAAGAGGAGTTGTTATGGACGCCATTTGGATTCTCATTATCCCTTTTCTGGTTATATTTTATACAAGCTCAGAAAAGAAGATTAAAAGGTTGAACAAGCGCATCAAAAGATTAGAAAAACAAGTGAAAGGAAATCAAGACATGTCTAGACTTTTAGAAGAATTGAAAGGCCAAACGGTCACGGTTACAGTGAATGGTTTTGGAACCGAATATGAAATTACGGATATCGATGAAGATTGGGTCAAATTGAGCCGTGAGAATAAGAAAAAAGAGAAGGAATTCAAATTAGTTCGCATCGAAGATATTCAAGGTATTCAACTATAAGGGGGCGAAAGCCATGATCTTAAAAAATCGACTGAAAGAGCTGAGGGCGCGTGATGGGCTCAACCAATCCGAGCTAGCTAAGCTAGCAGGGGTCTCGCGCCAGTCCATCAGTCTCTTGGAGCGGGGGGAATACACCCCTTCGGTTATCATTGCTATTACCATCGCCCTGATTTTCAAGGAACCGGTGGAGAATGTTTTTAGTCTAGTAGAGGGAGAAGAATGAAAGTGAAAAAGAAGTATAAAGAAAGGTCAGCCCGTTTTCGTTTTTGGAGAAACCTGGCCATGTTCCTTTTAGGAATAATCATTGGCTTTTTTAAAGTTTATTTTGGTTCAGATCATCCTATTGAAATCCAAAAACTATTTGATCGAGATATGCTCTATATAGGGTCAATCATTTTATATCTGGTGAGCTTCGGAATTGCGTCTACTTATCTCTTGTCGTCCCGCCAGTCTTATCAGATGATGGAGGAGACAGAAGATGAAGACGAAGCCTACCATTATGAAAGTCAAACGAGAAGGCTTTATGACTTGGCTGCGATTTTCAAAGGCGTCATGATTGTTCCCTATCTGTTAGTGCTCTTCTTTTCTTGCCAAAAACTAGTCTATGAAGATAAACTAACAGGCGTTTTTGGAAAAGATAGCATCCTGCTTATTTTCGTTGCTTTGCTCCTTCTTACTTTTGGACTGGAACATCAGTTTCGAAAAACCTTCAAACAGATTTATGGAAAAGCAATCCCACGAAATGCTAGTGGGGCAGAAGTCCGTGAATTAATAATGAGTATGATGGATGAAGCAGAGAAACAAATTTGCTATGAGGAGAACTTCGATATTGTCTTCAAATTAAGCAATTATGTCTTACCGATTTCCTTGATGTTGATATTCTTAGTCGGCATTACTTTCCAGGCAGATATCTTGTTAGCATTAGTAGTTGTATCATTAATTTATATCTATATCTTGGTCTCTCAGTACAAGATTACCAAACGTTACTATAAAGAGTAGAGGAGTTTTCTATGTTAGAAATCAGAAATTTAGAAAAGAGCTTTGGCAAAAAGCAAGTCTTGTTCGGCATTGACTTGACTGCGAAAAAAGGATCCATCTTAGGTTTGATTGGGAAGAACGGAGCAGGGAAGACGACCATCTTCCATAGTATCCTCCGCTTCCTTGACTACAGCGGTGATATCCAATTGGATGGCAAAGCAATCAGTCAAGAAACCTATAAGGAAATTGGATACCTGCCAGAAGAGCGGAGCCTTATGCCTAAGTTGACCATCTATGAGCAAGTTCGTTACCTTGCCAATCTCAAAGGCATGTCAACAGCTGAGGTCAAGGAGAAACTTCCGATCTGGATGGAAAAACTCCAAGTAAAAGGGAAATTAACCGATAAGATCAAGAGTCTCTCAAAAGGGAATCAGCAAAAGGTGCAATTGATTATTACCATGATCCATGAGCCAAAATTGATCATCCTAGATGAGCCTTTTAGTGGACTGGATCCTGTCAATACAGAAGTCCTCAAGCAGGTCATCTTTGAAGAAAAAGAACGCGGTGCGACCATTATCTTCTCAGACCACGTCATGACCAATGTGGAAGAACTCTGTGATGAGTTGGTCATGATCCGTGATGGATCTGTGATTCTTTCAGGTCCTGTACAAGAAGTTCGTAATAGCTTTGGCAAGACTCGTCTCTTTGTATCCAATGACTTCAGTAAAGAGGAGTTGGAAGTATTGCCTCATGTGACGAAAGTGACTATGACCAAGCAAGGTCTATGGAAGTTGGTCTTGGATGATGAGACAG
This sequence comes from Streptococcus sp. 1171_SSPC, assembly GCF_001069335.1. Taxonomy (NCBI): domain Bacteria; kingdom Bacillati; phylum Bacillota; class Bacilli; order Lactobacillales; family Streptococcaceae; genus Streptococcus; species Streptococcus sp. 1171_SSPC. Next base: position 185,570 of record NZ_JWAK01000017.1, on the reverse strand, counting down.
CAGGTCCAGACCTCTTTGACCAGTTGACCAAGGGGCGCTATCTAGCAACCTTTGACCAACAAGCCCCAACCATTGATGAAATCTTTAAATTAGAATCAGGAGTAGAAGTATGAAACAGATGCTGATTGTTATCAAAGAAACTTATTTACGCCAAGTGAAATCATGGAGCTTTTTCCTGATGGTTCTTTCTCCCTTTCTCTTCATTGGATTGACGATCGGAATAAACTATTTCGTTGGCTCTTCTACCTCTGCTAAAAGCAACATCGCCTTGATTACAGATCAAGCTCCTGTCAAGGAAGGATTGAAAGACACCGATGGCTTGACCTTTGATTATAAGGATGAAGCAGCAGCTAAAAAGGCCATGAAAGAGGAAGAGATCAAAGGTATCCTCACAGTTGAAGAAAAGAATGGCCAGCTAGAGGCTCGATACCAGAGTGAGGATGCCATGAAGCCAGAGTTCAAATCAATCGTCATGGCAAAATTGAGTCAGGTCCAACAAATGCTCAATGTTTCTAAGGCAGACTTAAGCCAAGAGCAGTTAACAGCCCTTTCTCAACAGGTCTCATTGACTGAAAAAATTGATGAGAAGAAAGAAGGCCTGAAAATGGTGCAGACCATGGTAGCTGGAGGAATCGGTTTTCTTCTCTACATGATTCTGATCTTTTATTCAAGTATCACTGCTCAAGAGGTAGCCAGTGAAAAAGGGACCAAGATTATGGAAGTGGTCTTCTCAAGCATTCGCGCAACTCACTATTTCTATGCTCGTATGATTGGTCTATTCGGGGTGATTTTTACCCATATTGGTATCTATGCAGTAGGTTTGGGAGGCGTTTGGATCTTTAGAGATTCCATTCCGCTTGTGAAAGATATTTTATCACCAGACTCTCCTATTACTCAACATATTGGACAATCCATTTCCTTGAATACCTTCTTCTTTATCATTCTCGGAATCTTCATGTACGTGGTTCTCTCAGCTTTCTTAGGCTCAACAGTTGCTCGTCCTGAAGATACAGGGAAGGCCCTCTCTCCTCTGATGATGTTGGTGATGGTTGGATTCTTTGGAGTGACTACCTTGGGTAGCGCAGGAGATGTCCCACTATTGAAGATTGGATCTTACGTTCCATTCATTTCAACCTTCTTCATGCCATTCCGTACGATCAATGGCTATGCAAGTGGACTTGAATCATGGGGTTCATTCGGAATCGCCTTGGCCTTCACGCTCCTCGGCACTATGATTATTGGAAAAATCTATTCTAGCCTCATCTTACAAACGGATGACCTAGGCTTGGTCAAAACAGTTAAAAAAGCCTTGAGCTATCGCTAAAAGAGACACCTTCAGTAGATGCTGGAGGTGTTTTGACTTTCGAAAATCATTGCTGTTTGATCTTCTTTACATTATAATGAAAGTAGAATGAAAAGGAGGCGGACATGAACTATATTGAGTTTGCTGAAAATGAGCGTCTGTCCACGATTGTCCTTGGGATGATGCGAATCAGTCAGTTGAGTGAAGATGAGGTGGAGGCCTTGGTGGAGGCAGCCTTGTCAATTGGGATCAACACCTTTGACTTAGCAGATATCTATGGCGATGGCCAGTGTGAGGTCCTGCTGGGTAAGGTTCTCAAGCGTCGTCCGGATTTTCGGGACCAGATGTGGATCCAGTCCAAGTGTGGGATTCGCAAGGACGGCTTTACCTATTTTGATTTTTCCAAAGATTATATTTTGGATTCCGTTGATGGCATCCTCGAGCGTCTGCAGATCGAGCGCTTGGATAGCCTCCTCCTTCACCGACCGGATGCCCTCATGGAGCCTGAAGAGGTGGCGGAAGCTTTTGATCAGTTGGAGCAAGCGGGCAAGGTCCGTCATTTTGGGGTGTCCAATCAAAATCCCATGATGATGGAATTGCTTAAGACGGCTGTCAAACAACCTCTCAAGGTCAACCAGCTCCAGTTGAGTGCAGCCTTTACACCGAGCTTTGAAGCTGGTTTTCATGTCAACATGGAAGGCCCAAAAGCAGCTGTGCGAGATGGCAGTGTCTTTGAGTATTGTCGCTTAACTGATACGGTGATTCAAGCTTGGTCTGTCCTCCAGCATGGCTATTTCAAGGGGAATTTTGTCGGCAAAGAAGAGTTTGCGGCTCTGAATCATGTCCTTACTGACTTGGCGAAAAAATACCAAGTCACTCCGACAGCTATCGCCCTTGCTTGGGTCCTCCGCTATCCAGCGAAGATGCAGGCTGTCATCGGAACGACCAAGCCCCAGCATGTCCTTGAAGCAGGGAAAGCAGCAGAGGTGAATTTGACCCGCAAGGAATGGTACCAAATCTACTTGGCGGCGGGAAATGATTTGCCTTAGAATCTTGTTAGTAAACCAGATTCCACTCTTATCTGTGGACTGGTTTTTTGTTTTGTAGTTTTCAGATTTTTCTTGACAAGTCTTTCTTTTTTATGGTATTCTTTATGCAACAAGTGTTGCGCAACAAATGTTGCGTGAAAGGAGTCTTATGCCACCAAAGGTTAAATTCAGTAAAGAGGCTATCATTGGGATAGCTTTACAATTGGTGAGAGAAGAGGGCATGGCTAGTTTAACTGCTCGAGCATTAGCGGAGAAACTGGGAGCCACACCGAGAGTCATTTTTGGGCAATTTGCTAATATGTCCGAGTTACAAGCAGAGGTTATTGGTGCTGCGGAGATGGTCGTGGTGGAGTATATTCGCAAGGCCTTAGAAGATGAGAAACCTTTTCGATCTGTCGGGGTTGCTTATATCCTTTTCGCCTCAAAAGAACCCCAACTCTTTCAGTTGCTTTTCCAAAATCCTAGCAAAGATACGATTCGTCGCTTTCAAGATTTTCTCCCCATGAAGGATCATAGTTACCAATTGGTTCTGGATTCGATTGTTGCAGACTATCCTTTGACTGTAGAAGAGGCTAGTCGCTTGTACCAGCATCTATTTATCTACTCACACGGGATGGCCTCAATGGTTGCTTCTGGTATTTATCAGTTCAGCATGGAAGAAATGATTGGATTACTGACAGAGGTTTGTCAATCTCTCATCAAAGAAATGGTAGGAAAGAAATGATTCAACTAGAAAATGTGCACAAAAGTTACGGCCAAACCAAGGTTTTAAAGGGGATTGATTTGCAGATTCAGGACCAGGATGATGTGGTTATCCTCGGTCCTTCTGGATCGGGGAAATCAACTCTCTTAAATGTGTTATCAGGCTTAGAAAAGGTTGACGAGGGGCATATCCTCATTCAAGGACAAGATTTATCACAACTCACGGATGCTCAATTGACAACTTTTAGACGTGAGAAGATTGCCTTTATTTTCCAGCAGTATTATCTATTGCCGAATCTGACGGTTAGACAAAATGTAAAGATGGGAGCTGACCTGGCAAACAATCATGACTTTTTGCAGATCATAGAAGATTTGGGACTTGGCGATAAGCTAGACAAGTATCCGAGTGAATTGTCGGGTGGGGAACAGCAGAGAGTCTCCATTGCTCGGGCCTTGGCCAAAAAGCCAGAGATACTCTTCTTAGATGAGCCGACGGGAGCTCTCGATGAAGAAACAGGGCGAAAGATTCTAGACTATATCTGGAAATTGAAGGAAAAGCTGGGCTTTACCCTCATCATGGTGACGCACAACCAAAATATTGCGGATATGGCCAGAACCATCATTCGAGTCAATAGTGGCAAGATTACCGAAGTTGTGACCAATGATCAGCCTCAGACTGCTTATGAGATTGGATGGTAAGCCATGTTTTCAGTAAAAGATATTCGAAAATTAGTTGTCGTCAGCATCATTGGGGCTTGTGCGGTCTTTGTGGCCAATCTCTTCTTGAATTTTTACCTGGATATCGAACAGTTGGAGATTTCGAAAACCAATCCCATGATTCAGACCTATTATGATGCCCAGGTTTCGCTTTCCTGGATGGTGGCCATGGTCAGTGGGGTTGTCTTGTCCTTGACGTCGGTCCTTCTCATGTGTTTTTATATCAAACAATTTGTCGATGACCACAAGGAACAATTAGGAATTTTAAAGGCTTTGGGATACAGCAATGGCCAGTTAGCTAAACGGTTTTGGGTCTTTGGGCTCAGTTTTGGAGCTGGAGCGCTTCTTGGCTATTTCGCTTCTTTTCTTATGATGGGACATTTTTATGACTTTCGTAATGAGAAGGGGATCCTGCCAGAAATCACCATTCATTTTCATTGGCAGCTCCTTCTTGCCTTGGTGATACTGCCAACGAGCTTCTTTATGCTTCTCGCGATTGGTTATGCTAGAAGACAACTACAAACGCCGGCACTCCGCTTATTGAAAAAGTCCCCAATCCCAATCAAGGTCCAAAGGAGAAAGAGGACTCCTAAGAAAGAGAAGGCCTTCCTAAAAGAGCTGTCCTCATCGCTGATTTGGGGGAGAAAATCTATACTGTTTTTTGTAGTCTTTGGCTCTATGTGTTTTGCGGCCATGGTTCAATTGTCCTTTGGCCTCAGGGATTACACAGATGATATCATCCAAACCATGATGATCATGATTGGCTTGATCCTTTCTTTCTCGATACTCTTTTTGTCATTGGGGATTGTGGTCTCTGAAAGTCGCGAAACCTTGGCTCTTATGAAGGCTTTTGGCTACACCGATCGTGAATGCCAAGGTCATATTCTCTCTCCTTATCGTTTTTGGGCTTATTTAGGATTTGTTCTTGGGACAGCTTATCAATATGGCATCATGGAAATTTTGATTGGTGTGATCAAAGATACGGTTCCTGAAAAGATTGAGCATCACTTTGATGGGAATGTGTGCTTTTGGACCTTGATAGGTTTTGCTGTAGTTTACGAAAGCCTCTTTTATCTATCCAACAGAAAACTCCAAAAACAAACGATTAAAGAAGTGCTCTTAGCTGAATAAATAGAAAAGAGAGTGGGACAGAAATCGGTAATTCGTTAGAATTCGATTTCGTCGT
>NZ_JWAK01000017.1:159133-180603 GCF_001069335.1 Streptococcus sp. 1171_SSPC | reverse complement strand
CACAGTTGAGTAGGGCTGTAAAAGCTGATGAAATCAGCGTAGTAGAGCCCACTCAACTACTGCGTCTTGCTCGACAATCTAAAGACAATTGAGAGGCCAGGACTTTTGTCCCAGCCTTTTTCTTGTAGAATCATTGACAGGGAGGGGCTTTTCCGCTATTCTAAGGGAATAAAAGAAAGGAAAGGGAATGAGATGAAACGGAGTTATTGGCAGGACCTGAAGGGGGCCTTTTACTTAATCTGGCGTAATAAATGGTCCTTCATCTCTGTGGGGATCCTTTTGCAGTTTGTGGTTGGTATAGGAGCTGCGGCCTTGAGTTGGGTCTTTCAACTGGCCCTCCTCTTATCGGGTGAGTCCAACATTGACAAGAACAATATCCTCACGACCTTGACCAATCCTCTGAGTCTAGTGGCTTTGATTCTCTTTGCCATCGTCTTCGCCTTTCTCTTTATGCTGGAGATGCGGACCATGATCGCCCTGATCTATCTGTCTCGTACGGATCAGCACCTGTCTTTTAAAAAGGTATTTCGCCAGTCTTTTGGTCGCTTAAAGGATTTTAGCGGTTGGAACCTGTTGCATTTTCTCTTTTATATGGTTCTGACTCTGCCCGTAGCGGGTCTCTTCATTGGCTCAACACTGACGGACGGTCTCTATATTCCGAACTTTATCACAGGGGAGTTTAGCAAGACGACTGCTGGGGCCATCGGCCTCTTCATAGTTCAATTGCTTCTGATTTATCTCAATCTACGTCTCATCTATACGGTACCCAATATCGTGATTGAAGAGTTGCCTTTTGGGGCTGCCATGCGTAAGAGTTGGGAGATGACCAAAAAAGGTGGGATTCGCCTTATTTTGCGGATCTTCTCCTTTGAGTTTATCCTTTCTGTTACGGGTATTCTCTTGATCCTTGGCCTGGTCTTTGCATCTAGTCAGCTGGACAAAACGGGCCAGCATATCTGGGTGCAGACTATCTTTTTGGTCTTGATCCGCCTCTATATTTTCCTCTTTTCTGTCATGTCTAAACTGGGAACCTTGGGAATCATCCTGGACAATGGCTGTGAGGCTCCGAGTAGCTCGGTCATCAAGACTCGAGGCTCTCGCAAGATGAAGGGCCTCTTTGTCCTGACCTTTCTTTTCCTCTTGGCTCAGTCAGGGATGGCAGCATTTGATTTAGCGACCTTAGAGGTCAATGATCAGGTAAAAATCGTAGCCCATCGTGGCTATGTGGCTAAGGGGGTAAAGAATTCCCTCGAAGCACTCGAGGAAGCTGCCAAGGAGAAGGCTTCCTATGTCGAGATGGATATCCTCTTGACCAAGGACCATCAATTCGTCGTCATGCATGATTACAATCTCAAACGCTTGGCAGGAGTGGACAAGGATGTCAAAGATATGACCCTGGCTGAGGTGCAGGGATTGAAGATCCAACAGGATGGTCATACCAGTCATATCCCCTCCTTTGAGGAGTTTGTCACCCGGGCCAAGGAGCTGAAGATGCCTCTCTTGGTCGAGCTCAAACCTTACGGTGCAGAACCAGAGAATTACGTAGATCTCTTCGTCCAAAAGATGAAGGAGTTGGGAGTTGAAAAGGACTATCCAACCATGTCCTTGGATCTGTCGGTGATGGAAAAGGTGGAGAAGAAAGCTCCGGAGATTAAGACTGGCTATGTCATTCCGATTCAGTTTGGACAATTTGAAAACACCTCGGTCGACTTCTTTGCGATTGAAGACTTTTCTTATCAGGAGGATTTGGTAACCCAGGCCCATGAGATGAAAAAAGAGCTCTATGTTTGGACCATCAATGATGAAGAAAAGTTAACGGCCTATCTTCAACGGCCGGTCGATGGGATCATCACGGATGAAGTAGCAGAGGCGCAAAGCCTGAAGAAAAACTTGAAGAAGAACAAGACCTACTTTGACCGCTTCTTAAGCTTGGTATCTCTCAGTACCAGTGAATAGAAATACGGTTTAAATAGAACTTTAGTTAACTGGCCTTCAAGGTTGCTAAATCAGAATATTCAGTGGAGAGGATGACTAAATGTTTGATTTTTCTCCCATATTGCTCTATACTAAATAGTATGAATAACGAAAGTCGTCCCTACAGTAACGCTGTCAGGGCGCTTTCTGTTTCTATAGCTTTCGAATGCAGAGATGGCCGATTTCATCAAATGATTTTCTTTTATTTTGGGAATGGACATCTTGCTAAAGAAAACTTTACTAACTAGTATTTTAGGAGGTATTTATGCTTCAGTCATTGATTGCTGAAATCAAGGAATACAAGAAACCCTCAGTTCTAGCCTCACTCTATATGGTGTTTGAGGTCATGTTTGAGATTTCTATTCCCTTTATCATGGCGACGCTTCTGGACAAGGGGGTTCAGAAGGGGGATATGACCACGGTTCTGACCTATGGTCTCCTCATGTTGGTTTTCGCCTTTCTCTCTCTTTTCTGCGGGATGCAGTCGGCTCGCTACGGGGCTTTTGCATCAGCCGGTTTTGCTAAGAATCTACGGAAGGCGATCTTCAAAAAGATCCAAACCTTCTCCTTTGAGAACATCGATAGCTTCTCCTCCGGTGGTCTGGTAACCCGGATGATGACGGATGTGACCAATGTGCAGAACTCCTATCAGATGGTCATCCGGATCTGTGTCCGTGCTCCGCTCAATCTGATCTTTGCCATTGTTGCTAGCTACTTGATCAATCCGCAGATGGCCATGATCTTTGTAGGGATTACCCTTTTCTTGGGGCTAGTCTTGGGTGTGATCACTAAGATTGTCTATCCACTCTTTACCAAGGTCTTTGACGCCTATGATAACTTGAACAACAGCATCCAGGAAAATATTACCAACATGCGCGTGGTCAAGTCCTATGTTAAGGAAGAGGAAGAGACGGTCAAGTTTAAGAAGGCTTCTCGCTTGATTTACAACATGTTCATGAAGGCCATTCGCATCGTGATCTTGAGTAGTCCAGCCATGATGCTGTCCTTGTATGCATCCTTTATCTTGATCTCTTGGATCGGGGCGCAACTCATCGTGGCTGGCAGCTTTACGACTGGTGAGCTGACCTCTATGTTTGCCTACGTCATGACCATCCTCATGTCTCTCATGATGTTTATGATGATCTTCGTCATGCTCTCGATCTCTATGGCATCTGTGGAGCGGATCAATGAAGTCCTTGGGACAGAGTCAACCATCGTCTCTCCTGAGAATGGTTTGACAGAAGTAGCAGATGGATCTATTACCTTCGACCATGTGAACTTCGCCTACACAGACGAAAATGGCGACAAGGCTCATGTCTTGTCCGATATCAACCTCAGCATTCGCTCGGGTGAAGTCATCGGAATCCTTGGGGGGACTGGTTCTGGTAAGTCTAGTCTGGTCCAGCTCATCCCTCGTCTCTATGATGTAGAGTCTGGTAGTGTCAAGGTAGCTGGTCAGGATGTGCGAAACTATGATCTAGACCATTTGCGCAAGCAAGTTGCCATGGTGCTTCAGACCAATGTCCTCTTCTCCGGTACCATCAAGGAAAATATGCGCTGGGGCAATAAGGACGCGACGGACGAAGAAATCGTGGAAGCTTGTAAGATTGCTCAAGCAGATGAATTTATCCAGAACTTTAAGGATGGCTATGATACCATGATCGAACGTGGTGGAGCCAATGTCTCAGGTGGTCAGCGCCAACGTCTCTGTATCGCCCGCGCTCTCTTGATGAATCCAAAAATCTTGATCTTGGATGATTCGACCTCAGCTGTCGATACCAAGACAGATAGCCTGATCCGTCAAGGTCTAGCGTCTAGTCTCAAGGACACGACCAAGATCATCATTGGTCAACGGATATCTTCTATCCAAGATGCAGACCGGATCGTGGTCATGAATGATGGGAAGATTGATGCGATCGGTACTCACCAAGACTTGATCGAGACCAATGCCATCTACCGTGAAGTCTATGACATGCAAACCCAAGGGAAAGGAGGACAAGCAGATGAAGAATAAGAAAAAAGCCAGCTGGGGCTCTCTCGTACGCTTGCTAGACTATATGTGGAAACAGTATAAGTTCGTCCTTCTCTTAGCGGCTGTCCTCATTGTGGCAGCCTCCCTCTCTACGGTCTATATTACCTCCTCTATTAGGGCCTTGGTGGACCAATACATCCAACCTATGTTGGATAGTGGCAGCGGGGACTTTGGTCCTCTCCTCAGCTTCTTGATGATGCTAGCAGTAGTTGGTATTTTGGGAGTTTTGTCCAACTATGGTTTTTCCCTCATTATGGCGACAGTCTCTCAGGATACGCTTCGCTCGCTACGGAACCAGCTCTTTGCCCGCATGCAAAAGCTCCCTGTCAAGTACTTCGATACCCACCAACACGGGGACATCATGTCGATCTACACCAATGACATCGATGCTCTTCGCCAAGCGATCGAGCAGTCTATCCCTCAGCTCTTGCAGTCTGCCATTACCATTATCGGGGTAGCAGTCAGCATGATCATGATTAGCCCTCTCCTTTTCCTTCTCGTTCTTTTGATGGTCGGAGTCATGGCCTATGTCATCAAAGATATCTCTGGCAAATCTGGTCGCTATTTCGCCGATCAGCAAAAGAACCTAGGGATTGAAAACGGCTTTATCGAAGAGATGATGTCTGGTCAAAAGGTGGTCAAGGCCTTCGTTCATGAAAAAGAAAGTATTGAAGCCTTTGAGCAGATCAATAACCAACTCTTTGAATCTTCCTACCAAGCCAACCGCTATGCCAATGTCTTGATGCCTATCTTGGGGAACCTGGGAAATGTCTCCTTCGTCTTGACCTCACTGGTCGGAGGGATCTTCGCCTTGAATGGTATCAGTGGGCTCACCATTGGTGGACTCATGGCCTTCCTTCAGCTCAACCGTTCCTTTAACGGGCCTATCACCCAGGTATCGCAACAGTTGAACTTTGTCCTCATGGCTCTTGCTGGGGGAGATCGGATCTTTGATCTCTTGGATGAAGAAGTTGAAGTGGATGAAGGGAAAGTCACCTTGGTCAACTATGAAGAGGTCGATGGTCGCATGGTCATCACTGATAAGAAGACCAATCTCTGGGCTTGGAAACACCCTCGGGAAAATGGCGACTACGAACTGGTCAAACTGGTCGGAAATGTCGTCTTTACAAATGTAGACTTCTCCTACAATGAGAAGAACCAAATCCTTTACGATATCAACCTCTACGCAGACAAGGGGCAAAAGGTGGCCTTTGTCGGTGCGACTGGAGCAGGGAAGACCACCATTACCAACTTGATCAATCGTTTCTACGATATCCAATCAGGATCTATCACCTATGATGGGATTGATGTGAAGCTGATTGAGAAAGATTCGCTCCGTCGTTCGCTAGGAATCGTCTTGCAGGATACCCACCTCTTTACTGGAACTATCGCAGAAAATATCGCCTATGGTCGATCAGATGCGACCAGGGAGGAAATCCTGGAAGCAGCCCGCATTGCCAATGTGGATTCCTTCGTCAAACATCTGGACCAAGGCTACGATACCGTCTTGAACGATGATGGAGCTGGTCTCTCTAACGGTCAACGTCAGCTGATCGCTATTGCGCGTGCAGCCTTGGCCAATGCGCCAGTCTTGATCCTGGATGAAGCGACTTCCTCAATCGACTCACGGACAGAGAAGATGGTCCAAGAGGGGATGGATCGCTTGATGGCAGGACGGACCGTCTTTGTCATCGCCCACCGTCTCTCAACCATCGTCAACTCGGATGTGATCATGGTCATGGACAAGGGACGCATCATCGAGCGAGGCAACCACGCTTCCTTGATGGCAGAACGCGGGACTTATTACCGCCTCTACACCGGTGGCCTTGAAATTGATTAATACAAAAAGTCTGAGTGAGTCTCAGACTTTTTGCTTATGGATAATGTTGTCTTTGAAACTTTCCTTAGGTGAGATTGGACGTCAGCGAACTTCGAAGAAGTTCCATGACTAAATCAAGATACAAAGGGCGCCTGCGGATAAAGTAAAAATAGGGAGCAGGACAGAAGCACTGTTGTATGGGATTGCTTCGTTGTCCTGCCCCCACAAGGCTGATTAGGATTCTTTCAAGCTAAAAGGCGAGAGAAGAATTCAATCAGCTACTCTGTCTTGGATATAGTACTAATGTATTTTGCGCTTTTGACACAATCCGCAGCCCGTGTTCAATTCGATTTGAGCTCCTTCGCTCTTTATTTTCTAATCTCAGTCTAGAACAGTTAAAAGCCTCCCTTCGATAGATAAAGAGGAAAGAAAAAACGGGCCGAATAGGTCCGCTTTTTCTATGACTTAACTCATTTCCATGGTATAATGGGAGGACTATTCATAGAGAAGATCAAAAGGAGACACGAGTGGATCAAAAACATCATTGCCAAGTCCTATGGGCGAAAAATAAATACCTGGTGCTGAGTCATTCCAGCAACATTTACAAGGAGATCCGGGAATACCTCAAGCAAGACCAGGTTGAGGTCAGTCACGTCGAGGACCTGATCCAGCAAGCGCTGTCCTTACCGGAAAATAGTGGCCAAGTCTCCAATGCCTTCCAGCATATCTGGGGTTATTTTAAAAAGCAGGCGACTCCTGAGGAAAAGGCGGACTTTATGCTGCTACTTGAGAAATACCAGCATGGGCAAGCAAGCCAAGAGGATCTCATCAAGGGAATCCAGACGCTCCTTAAGCGCTACCCCAATCGCTACTTGCAAGACTCTACACTACTAGGAGGTCAATAGATGAGACTGTGGCACCAAGACTTGATTACCAAACTTCCTCGTCCCCAGCTTCTCGGCCAACACCGGGAATGTTGCGCCCTTCGAGGCAATGGCTGGGGCAAGAAGCACGCGACGGTCAACTATGTCTTTGACTACTCGCCCTATCGCCTCTATGCCTATCACCGCCTGATCATGGAGGAGATGACGGCTCGTGGTTACAAGGTAAGTCCAGAGTGGTGGGAGCCGACCTACCGAGGCAAGACCTGCCCAGCCTACCCAGAGCTGGAAGAGGAAGCCTTGAGCAGCCCTATCTATCCCGAACACCAGGCTACTTACCTTAAAGAATGCCTGGACAATCTAGCGGAAAAAGGGATTCAACTAGATTAAGAAAAAACGAACCAGACCAGGTTCGTTTTTTTGCGCGAAATCCCAACAAAATGCTTTGAAAGCGTTAATTTCTTTCCCAAACATGCTATAATAATAGGAGATTATGTACAGGAAAAGGATAGACGGATGAAGGCAGTAGCAACTCCAGAACTTGAGATCGAAAGACAGTTGATCCAGCAGTTGACAACAGGAGAGAGTCAGTGGACCTATCGCGAGGATCTCAAGAATGAAGACCAGTTATGGGATAATTTCTTTGACAAGCTGGCGCAAAACAATGTCGCCGTGCTAGCGGACCATCCCTTGACCGATCAAGAAAAGCGCCAGATCAAGAACCAGCTCAACTTTGTCAGCTATTATGAAGCGGCCAAGTGGCTAGCAGGTGAAAATGGCATCGCCAAGGTAGAAGTCCAGCGTGAAGATGCTAGTCTAGGGACCATCCGCTTAGCAGTCATCTGGCGGGACAATATCGCAGCTGGTAAGTCGAGCTACGAAGTGGTCAACCAAGTCGAACGTGACAAGGCCTATCCGCTAGACCAGGATCGACGGCTCGATACGACCCTTCTGATTAATGGCCTGCCCCTCATCCATATCGAACTCAAGAGCCCACGAGTAGCCTTTCTAGATGCCTTTCACCAAATCAAAAAGTACGATCGTGAAGGCAAGTTTCGGGGGATTTACTCGAGCTTACAGATGTTTGTCGTGACCAATAAAGTCGACACACGCTATATCGCTGCAGCCCGTGAAAGCAAGCTAAACAAGCAATTCCTGACCAAGTGGGTGGACAAGGATAACCAACCCATGATCGATCTCAACAGCTTTGCCCATGAGGTCCTCTCGATCCCTCGGGCCCACCAGATGGTCATGCAGTACTCGGTCATCGACGATAGCAAGAAAGCCCTCATCCTCCTGCGTCCCTACCAGATCCATGCTATTGAGGCTGTACAGGAAGCCTCTCGCCGTCAAGAGTCAGGCTATATCTGGCATACGACCGGTTCAGGTAAGACCCTGACCTCTTACAAGGTAGCTCGCAATCTATTGCAGATCCCAGCGATCCAAAAGACCATCTTTGTCGTCGACCGCAGAGACCTAGACCAGCAGACGACCTCGTCCTTCCTCTCTTATGCGGCCAATGATGTCATCGACATCGACGAAACGGACAATACCCATGAACTGGTCAAGCGCCTAGGGGGTAATGACAAGCGCGTGGTGGTCACGACCATCCAGAAAATCACAACCATGATGCGCAAGTTTGAAGAAGGGAAGTACCAGCGGGATGCTGGGAAGATCAAGGACCTGCGCGTGGCCTTTGTCGTGGATGAGTGCCACCGGGCGGTCACCCCACAGATGCAAAAGGAGATCAAGGCCTACTTCAAGAACTCTCTCTGGTATGGCTTTACAGGGACTCCGATCTTTAAGGAAAACAAACGCAAACAAGTGGGAGACCTGGCTCAGACCACCCACCAACAATATGGCGATCGCCTACATGAGTACACGGTCAAAGAAGCCATCCATGATGGAGCGGTTCTAGGCTTTAAGGTAGATTACCGCAACACCATCATCTCAGATCTGCTAGAAGAAGAGATCCCAGACCAGGCCTATGAGGACAAGGAGCACATGCTAGAAGTCCTAGATGCCATCCTCAATAAGAGCCAGCAACAGCTCAATATTCCTAAAGGGGTCGGAAAGAGCTATGAGGCTGTCTTGACAGTCAAGTCCATCCCACGAGCACAGGCCTATTACAATCTGCTCAAGAGCATTCTTGCTGGCAAGGAGCGGGTCAAGGTGTCTGAGCGGGTCAAACGCCATTTACCAGATTTTCCAAAGTTTACCATCACCTACTCGGTATCTGAAAATGAGGAAGAATCCATCGGCTACCAAGACCACATGAAGCAGGTCATGGAGGACTACAACCAAGAGTTTGGTACGCATTTTAGCCTAGCGGATCTGAGGGGCTTTAACACGGATGTCAACCATCGCCTGGCCAGAAAGCAGGACAAGTACCTCTACCGCAATGAGCAGTTGGATCTGGTTATCGTGGTCGATCGCCTCTTGACAGGCTTTGATGCACCTTGCCTTTCTACACTCTTTATCGATCGCAAGCCCATGCGTCCACAGGACTTGATCCAGGCCTTTAGCCGGACCAATCGGATTTTTGATGACAAGAAGCACTTCGGCCATATCATCACCTTCCAGCGCCCTCAAGCCTTTAAGGAAGCCGTCGACAATGCCCTCAAGCTCTACTCCAATGGGGGAGAAAATGAGGTCCTGGCCCCAAGCTGGGAAGAAGAGAAGCGCAACTTCTTAAAAGCCTGGGCAGAGTTTGAAGGCCAAGTCACAGACTTTAAAGATGAAGGAGTCGCTCTCGAGCAGGCACCAACAGCCCAGCTCCGTAAGGTCGCCAAAGCCTATCAGATTTTTGACAAGTATCAAGCCTCGATCCGCGTCTACTCTGAGTATGATAAGGAAGAGATCTATCGGGAAACGGGTCTCAGCGACAGCCAGCTCGAAGCCTATCTAGGCCTCTATCAAAATATCCTGGCGGAGATCAAGAGTAGGGATCCAGAAGTGGACAGCCAAGATGATCTGGATATCCACTATGAGTTAGAGTCTGTCCAAGTCGATGAGATCAATTATGCCTATATCTTGATGCTGATCCAGAGTATGATCCAGCAGGAGGAAAATGAGGAGCAGACCCTGACTGATAAGGATATCGCAACCGTGGATAGCTATATCGAGAGCCTGAACCGAACCAATCCAAGCCTAGCAGAGATCATCCAAAACCTCTGGACCCAAGTCCAAGAAGAGCCCGAACGCTACCGAGGACAATCTATCACCGGAGTCTTGGACCAGATGATCGAATCCGTCATCGATAGCCATATCGTAAGCTTCGCCAAAAACTGGTATATCGGAGCAGACGAACTCCGCTACTATATCCAACACTACCGCAAAGGTGCCAAAAAACAAGCTGGCGAAAGCCAGCTGACCAAGAGCCAACGCTACAAAGACTATAAGGCAGAAGTAGCAGATGCCCTCAACCCACTCAGCTACAAAAAACAAATCAAAGAAGCCTATACCCAACTGATCGAAGAGGTGATTGAACCACTAAGAGTGGGGAGGTAAGAGAGAATGTTATGTGTAATTATCCAAATGAAAGATTGTTTATAGATTTTTTTACAGATGATATGCTTAAAGAATTGGGTGTAGTGTCGATTAAAGATCTTAATTTTGAAAAAGGTAGTTTTAGGATATCGACACCAATCAATAATCTAGAATGTTTCAACGAAATTGACATTAGTAATCCTATAAATTTTGGGCTTAAGAATAATTTACCTATTGGTGGTATTGGAAATATATCTTTAAGTTCAATAAGTGAAGTTAAAGGAAGAGGTCCAAAAGGGACTTCGCCATTCAAAGAAACAGGATTTGACGCTGGCCATATTTTAGGTAGGCAGCTTTTTAAGGGTACTCGTTTTAATACTAGTAAGAAGAATAATAAAAATATATATAAGCAAACTAAATGGTCAAACCAGGGTAATCACCACACTGCTAAATGGGGGCATAATCAAACCTACTTTGAGAACTATATTGTATATCAAATTAAAAATAAAACCCCAGATGCAGTAGTAAAATACCGTGCTGACTTAATATACGGTAATTCTGAGGAGAAAGTACCAAGAGGTATCCATATAAGAAGTAGTTGTGAGCAAAATGAAGAATTGAATTTCAATGTTTTTGTACCAAATGTTGAGATAGAAGGACGTATAAATTATAACAATAATAATTTGGAGATTGTAAAATAATTGGAGATTAATGGAAATGAACATTCAATATTTTAATGTTTTTTTGTGTCGTAATGGTGAGAAGACAAATTATGATTTATCTAAGTTAATTGATAAAATTCGAGTATCTTCTCCTGTAGAAAGAACTGTAAAGTTAGGGAGTCAGCATACTATGTTTATGAATAATAGTAGAAACCCTTCAAGTAGCAGGACGAGTGGTTCTTCTTTGGATGGTTTAGAGTATCTCCCTAGAAATAGAACAGTTTGGATTGGTAAATACCGTAGTGAAAAACCATATGAAGGAAAGATTGGTGAAGAAGAAATTAAACAAATTGACGGAGACCTTTTTGAGCCTAGTGTTTGTTTGATTATTCCTACATCTTATCTCTTTTTAATGGAAAGAAAGTTTTTAGGGCCTTCGATTAACCAAATAGGAGAGTATTTATCAAGCTTTATAAAGAGTAAAGTTCCTAATGTAAAGTATTCGGTGAAATTTGAGCCTATGAAAACAGATAGTTTAAAACCTTTGATAGAAGCTTCTGAGAGCATCAAATCAATCGTGATTCAAATTAAAAATGAGGGTTTTGAATTGTCAAGTTTGTTTCCAAATATTAACGACAGCAACAAATCACTTTTAGAAAAGTTATTTGGTAATATGATGGAAGTATCTGAAGAATTAGATATAAATACAACTACTGTAGCATTTAAGAAAAGTCGGTATAAAAGAGAAATGGATATAAAACGTGTTGACAGTATATTAAAGTTATTAAATTCTTCGGATAAAAATTTAATATCTGCAAAAGTTGAATTTTTAAATCCAGAGACACGTAGAGTTGATGAAGTGGATTTAAAGAACGATGGCTTTTATATTTTGGAAAAAACTTCTTTAAAAACCGAGGATTTTAATAAATTAGCTAATCTAATGACAGAGCATTATTATGATGACCAGAATCGTAATAAAGATTTCAACTATACCTCATTTGGTTCTTTGTTATCTGTTGATGAGAATGAATTTGAAATTGTAACTGAAAATAGCATATAAAATCCAAAACTAGAAAGGAGATGTTGGCATGCTTAAATTTATTGATAAATATTTTTGGTGGAGTTTATTAAGCATAATTGTGTTAATTGTTACAATGTCTCTTTTTTTAGGAAATTATTCAGAGTTATACGATTGGTTTTACAAAAATGCTTATACAGATAATACGAATTTAGTAACAATCTCAACAGTTTTTATTGGCATTTATTTTTCTTTATACGGTTTTTTATTAAGTTCAGATAAAAATTCCCTTATATCAAAACTAAAGTTAAAAGAGTATAAGAGACTAGTTTCAATAGTTAATAAAGGATTTTTATCTAGTTTTATTATCGTTATATCTTCTTTTTTTAATGAAAATATCTATAATTGGGTGGGTGAAATTTATATATTATTCCTGTTTTTTATTTTTCTCTTACTTATTGGTTCTGCAATTCAAATAGCTATTTATTTTACATTACTTTTTAGATATGATTTGAATAAAAAATATAATAGTTTTGAGGAAGATATACAAAAAGAGATTCTAGATGATGAATTGCGTAAAAAGTTAAAACAATTTTTAGATAGAGAGTTATGAGAGTTGAGGATAAGAATGAAACCTAAAATTATTTTTAGTGAGGAAAAGAAGAGTTGGATTAAAAGACCTTTATTATCTAATATAGAAAAAATAATAGATTACAGGGGTAGAACACCTAAAAAATTAGGTTTAAGTTGGAGTGATACAGGTTATCTAGCTTTATCAGCATTAAATGTAAAAAATGGGTATATTGATTTTAATGCTGATGCAAATTATGGAGATCAAGAATTGTATGATCGATGGATGGGGGATAATCATCTTCATAAAGGGCAAGTTGTCTTTACTACTGAAGCACCAATGGGAAATGTTGCACAGATTCCTAATGATGATTTATATATTCTAAGTCAACGTACGATTGCCTTTGAAGTTAAACATGATTTAATTATAGAAGATTTTTTAGCCACTTTATTACGAAGCCCAAAAATATTTAATGAATTAACTTCTTTGTCAAGTGGAGGAACTGCAAAAGGAGTTAGTCAAAAATCTTTGTCAAATCTCAAGGTTTGTGTACCTGCATCATTAGAAGAAGAATCCGCCATCGGTTCCTTCTTCCTCACTCTAGACGACCTCCTGGCTAGCTACAAGGACAATCTTGCCAATTATCAATCTCTCAAAGAGACCATGCTTTCCAAGATGTTTCCTAAAGCTGGACAGACTGTTCCTGAGATTCGTTTGGATGGATTTGAAGGGGAGTGGGAAGTAGTTAGCTTAGGAACATTGATAGAAAATTATGACGAGATAATATCAGGTGAATCAGGTTTTCCTATTGCAACATCTTCTAGAAAAGGTCTTTATTTACAGAATGATTATTTTGAAGGTGGGAGAACTGGAATAGATTTGACACTTGATTTTCATAGAGTTCCAATGGGCTATGTCACTTATCGTCATATGTCAGATGATTCTATTTTTAAGTTTAATAAGAATAATTTTGAAACTGATGTTCTGGTTTCTAAAGAATATCCTGTATTTATTAGTAATGATAGCTCTGATATCGATTTCCTACTTTATCATTTGAATAACTCTAGGTTATTTTTAAGATTTTCAACTATGCAAAAATTGGGTGGTACACGCGTTCGGTTGTACTATAAAAACCTTATTACTTATAAGCTTGCAGTACCAACACTTAAAGAACAACAAGCCATTGGGAGCTATTTCTCTAATCTCGATAACCTCATCATTACTTACCAAGAAAAAATTTCTCAGCTAGAAACTCTCAAAAAGAAACTCTTGCAGGATATGTTTGTTTAAGGGGGGAGTTATGTATAGTTCTAAAAAAGATTTAATTGAAAAAATAGAATCAGAAAAGGAAAGGTTTCAAGATAAGAGTCAAATAGCCGATTATGAAAATGAATTATATACTAGAGTAGAAAATTATTTATTAACACTTATTGATTTAATAAGTAAAGAGTTAGATGATGAAGTTTTATCTAATAATGTAACAGTAAAGTTTAAAACATTACGTGATAATTTGTTAGAAAGCATGTACAATTGTTTTGGTGGCAATATTTATCTGTATGATACTATGCTTCCTCAAATTCTAGAGAATATTAAAATAATTAAGCTTTTCTCTTTCATTTCTAAAATAGATTCTACTACTGTTATTATAGGAGCGAACGGGGCAGGAAAATCAAGTCTTATTAATGAATTAAGAAAGAATAATAGTAATGAAATGTATGTCTTACCAGCCCAAAAATTGTTATATTTTGTTTCAAATATCCATGATCGTAATGGAATTACTAGAGAAAGATATATCCAAGATTTAAAAGAAGTCGATCTTAAATATGACACAATTGATTTACAACCTATCCAAATTGATAAGGATTTTTCAAATACTTTCACTAAATTAATAACATTTTTGATAAAGAACTATGCTAAGATAGCGACTTATAAATCTAGAGGGATGGAAGGGTTATCTATAGCTTTATGGGATAGAGTAGAGCAGGTTTGGAATTCAATATCACCCGAAATAAAATTTATACTAGAACCCGATAATAGAGTTGTTGAAGTTGAAAAAAATGGCTCTAGATATAGTATAAATGGTCTAAGTGATGGTGAACGTTGTATACTGTTTTATATAGGAAATGTACTTCTTGCTCCTGAAAATAGTTATATTATTGTTGATGAACCTGAGACTTTCTTAAATGCTGCTGTCTATAATGAATTGTGGGATTTGCTCATATCTCAGCGGTCTGATTGTCAATTTATTTTTGCTTCACATAATATGGACTTTGTCCAATCTAGAACAAATGCAAGTTACATATGGTGTAAGAAATTTGAAGCACCTTATGATTTGGAGTATCAGATTTTGGAAGGTACACAAGAAATGCCTTTATCCTTATTAACTGAAGTATCTGGTACAAAGAAGCCAATTCTATTTTGTGAAGGAACTAAAACTAGCATAGACTATCAGATTTATTCTAAATTATTTAGTGAATGGTGTTTTGTAAAACCAGTTCAAGGCCATAAGCAAGTTATCCAATACACAAGAGCCTATAATAAATTACAATATTTGCATGGGAATATAGCTTATGGCATAATTGATAATGATTGGATGGAAGAAACACGTATTGAGAACTATAAACAAAAAAATGTTTTTGTGCTCACTTTTAATGAGATAGAGATGCTTTTAGTTGATGAATCAATAGTGAAGTCTATTCTTAGCTCTGATGAACAGGATAAAGAAGAAAAATTAAATGAATTCCAAAAAGCTATTAAAAGTTATTGTGTGAAAAATAAAGACAAGATAATAAGTATCGCTTTGAAAAAGAAACTTGATGAATTTATGGAAGGTAATTTGATAAATAATAATGAACCAACAAGGGATGATGCTGAAATATTTTTAGAGGGTTTATCAACAGAATTCGATTTAACTTCAAAACTAGGAAATATAACTAAAATTGTTGAGGATAGCTTAGATGCTTCAGATTTCTCATCAATTTTAAAGATTTGTAACCTAAAAAAAGAAATAACCAATCAACTAGGAAATACAGTAGTCACTCGCGATTTTAAAAATAAGGCATTAAGTAAGATTGCAACAGATTCAGAGTTGCAAAATATATTGAGAACTAAATATTTTAGTGAACTTGTAACTCTACTAAGTCATAAATAAACGTGATTTATTTGTATTATTCTCCAGCTTTAATACTAAAGAAACTCTTACAAGATATGTTTATCTAACCTTCAAAAGTTCCCTTTATCAGCATCTATAAGCACAGCCTTTTTCGAATAGTATAAGTAAGCCCCTTTGATCCTTTCAAAGGGTGCTCCTTAGTATTTAATAACTTAAAAGTATTTACATTTAATAACTTTAGAGTTATAATAAATTCGAAAAGAGGTTGCTTTGTGCACGCTATTTATTTTTATAAAGACAAACAGGGGAATCAACCGGTCTTGGACTACATGAGGGAGCTAGCTCGTCACGATAGCAAGGACAGCCGGATCAAACTAAACAAGCTCAACGACTATATCGAGCTTTTGAGCCAGCAGGGGACACGTGCTGGCCAACCCTACATCAAGCATCTGGATGCGGAGATCTGGGAGTTGAGACCCTTACGGGATCGGATTTTATTCGTGGCTTGGCTGGATGGGAGCTTTGTCTTACTGCATCATTTTGTCAAAAAGACGCAAAAGACACCCAGACGAGAGATCGAGAAAGCCAAGCGGGAGTTGCAAGATTTGAAGGAAAGAGGGCTGAGAGATGAAGAATAGTGCCATCGGCAGCAATTGGAAAGATGTGAGAGCAGAGCTCTTCACCAAGGAAGAAATCCTGGAAAGTGATCTCCGGGTCGCGATTATGACAGAGCTGATCGAGGCTCGGCGTGAAAAGGGCATTAGCCAAAAGAAACTAGAAGAACTCAGCGGGGTCAGTCAACCGGTTATCGCTCGGATGGAGACAGGCAAGACCAGTCCTCAATTGGACACGGTCTTGAAAGTCTTAGCCAGTCTGGGCAAGACCCTCGCTGTCGTCCCACTGGAACAAGAAAAGGTTTAAAAGAAATCAGAAAGAATTACTATGGAAACAACACAAACCTCCCAGTCGCTCTACCAAGCCCTGTGGAACTCAGCGGATGTGCTCCGCTCTAAGATGGATGCCAATGACTATAAGTCTTATCTCTTGGGGATGATCTTTTACAAGTACCTCTCAGATAAGTTGCTCTTCTTCGTGGCGGAGACTATGTTGGAGGAGACAGAGGACTTGGATGAAGCCTTGGCGCTTTACCGGTCCTACTATGAGGATCCCGACTCTCAAGAGGAGCTGATCTCCGTCATCACCGATGAGCTCAACTATGTCATCAAGCCAGACTTGACCTTTACGGCCTTGGTGGACCGGGTCAATGAAGGGACCTTCCAACTGGAAGATCTGGCTCAGGGCTTCCGAGACATCGAGCAAAGTGATGACCTCTATGAGAATCTCTTTGAGGACATTGATCTCTACTCCAAAAAGCTAGGTGCCACTCCTCAAAAGCAAAACCAGCTAGTGGCTGCCGTTATGAAAGAATTGGCAGTGCTGGACGTGGCAGGTCATGCGGGTGATATGCTTGGAGATGCTTATGAGTACTTGATTGGTCAGTTTGCGACCGACTCGGGTAAGAAAGCTGGAGAGTTCTATACGCCCCAGCCTGTAGCCAAGCTCATGACCCAGATTGCCTTTTTAGGGCGTGAAGACGTGCAGGGCTTTACCATCTACGATGCCACCATGGGATCAGGATCGCTCTTGCTCAATGCCAAGAAATTTTCTCACCAGCCTCAAACTGTCCAATACTTTGGTCAGGAGCTCAATACCTCTACCTATAACCTGGCTCGGATGAACATGATCCTACACGGGGTCCCGGTGGAAAACCAGTTCTTGCACAATGCCGATACGCTGGACGAAGACTGGCCGACCCAAGAACCGACCAACTTTGATGGGGTTCTTATGAACCCTCCATACTCAGCTAAGTGGTCCGCAAGCTCTGGCTTTCTCCAAGATCCTCGCTTCTCCCCATTTGGCAAGCTGGCGCCTCAGTCCAAGGCAGACTTCGCCTTTCTCTTGCATGGTTACTATCACTTGAAACAAGACAATGGTGTTATGGCCATCGTCCTCCCTCACGGAGTTCTTTTCCGTGGCAATGCTGAAGGAACCATTCGCAAGGCCTTGCTGGAAGAAGGGGCCATTGATACCGTGATCGGTCTACCTGCCAATATCTTCTTCAATACCAGCATCCCAACGACGGTCATCATTCTCAAAAAGAACCGGACCAATCGGGACGTTTACTTTATCGATGCCTCTAAGGAATTTGACAAGGGCAAGAACCAGAATATCATGACGGATGCCCATATCGAGAAGATCCTCCAGGCCTATAAGAGTAGAGAGGATATAGATAAGTTCGCTCATCTGGCTAGCTTTGAGGAGATCGTCGAGAATGACTATAACCTCAATATCCCACGCTATGTGGATACCTTTGAGGAAGAAGAAGTAGAGCCACTGACAGATATCGTGGCTAAGATCAACCAAACCAACGCCACTATTGAAACCCAGACAGCATCTCTTTTAGACATGCTTAGCCAGCTTCATGGGACGACACCTGAAGCCGATGCCGAACTCAAGAAATTTGTTCAAGAGTTTAAGGGGTAAGTCTTAATAATATTTAACAGACAACACCCTCCTTAGTTTTCTAAGGAGGGTTTTCTGTCAAGTTATTTTATTTGCTTCTTTTAAAAAAGAGTGTATAATGATGTAATATAAAACATTACAACAAAACAAAACCCAAAAGGAGACTCCCATGACCTACGCCTACAATAGCAAGATTAACTTGGCAGAAGCTGCGCTCAATGTGAAAGACCTGGCGCGCCAGACCGCTTTTTATACTCAAATGTTGGGCTTAGAGATTCTGTCTCAGTCGGAGGAGGAAGTTCTTCTTGGGGCTGGAGGCAAGCCCTTGGTCCATCTCATCCAAACGGATCGGACTGAGGCAGTTAAGGGGAGCTATGGTCTCTATCACATGGCCATTCTCCTACCTAGTCGGGAGGACTTGGCGGATGTCTTCAAGCATATGGCTGAGCTGAAGGTTCCCTTTGTCGGGGCTGCGGACCATGGCTACAGTGAGGCTCTCTATCTTGAAGATCCAGAGGGCAACGGCATTGTGCTCTACCGGGATAAGCCAGTGGCGGAGTGGGATATCCGTGAGGATGGCCGTATCATCGGGGTGACAGAGGAACTCTCTGCGCAAGAGATCTATGAGATGGGCCGCAAGGTGGAGCCTTTCCGGATAGCATCCGATACCCGCATGGGGCATGTCCACCTCTCTGTGAGAGATAGCCAACCAGCGTCTGCCTTTTATCAGAAGGTGCTAGAGCTGTCGGATAAGTTCACTGTTCCGTCTGCCAGCTGGATCGCTTCTGGGGACTACCACCATCACCTAGCAGTCAATGAGTGGGGTGGCAAGCACTTGGCCAAACGTGAAGCCCAGCTTCCTGGGCTAGCCTATTACGTCGTCCACGTAGAACAGAAAGAAGACTTGGTTGCCATCGCAGAGAGAGCAAAAGAAGAGGGGTCACCTGTCACCTGGCTAACCTCAACTGAGCTCGAGTTTACAGATCCGGATGGGATTGTAACCCGCGTCAGAAAGGGTTAGAAACCTTGATAAATTAGGGTTTTGAAAGAAAAAAACAAAAAATAGTAAAAATTAGTGATATTTCAAGATGTAATTCTTGACATTACATCTGGTCCATGTATAATAGTTTTTGTAATAAATAAACTTACAACAGAAAGAGGAAACAACTATGAAAAACATTTTATTTATCGTCGGATCTCTACGTCAAGGATCATTCAACCACCAAATGGCTAAGAAAGCAGAAAGCCTTCTTGAAGGAAAAGCAACAGTGACTTACTTGGACTACAAGGACATCCCTATGATGAACCAAGATTTGGAAACGCCAACCTTGCCAGCAGTGCAAGCGGCGCGTGATGCAGTCCTTGCGGCGGATGCCATCTGGATCTTCTCACCAGTCTATAACTTTGCCATTCCAGGTGTGGTAAAAAACTTGATCGACTGGCTCAGCCGTGCCCTTGACCTATCAGAAACTCGTGGTCCATCTGCCCTCCAAGACAAGATCGTAACAGTTTCTTCAGTCGCTAATGCAGGACACGAGCCAATGTTTGCGGCATACCAAGCCCTCTTGCCATTCGTTCGAACTCAAGTAGTGGGAGACTTCACTGGAACAACCGTTAACCCAGAAGCCTGGGCAACAGGTGAATTGGTCTTGACAGACGAAGCAATCGCAGGATTGGAAAAACAAGCCCAAGCCTTATTGGAAGCATAAGAAAAGCTGAGACAGAACTCTCAGCTTTTTTTAAATACTAAACAATTGTCCGAAGAGATAGGTAACACCCATAGTAAGGAGTCCAATGACCAAGTTGCGGATCATGGCTTGCTTGGCAGGGGCTTTTCCGAGCTTGGCACTGGTGTAGCCAGTAAAGAGAAGGGAAAGGGCCACGATGATCACTGTTGCTGGGATCCGAATTTCTTTTGGCAAGAGGATGATAGACAGCATAGGTGGAAGAGAGCCGAGGACAAAGGCAATAAAGCTAGAGATGGCTGCATGCCATGGATTGGTAAACTCTTCAAACTCCAGGCCATACTTTTCTTCCACCAAGGCTTTGAGAGGGTGTTTGAGAAAGGCCCGCTCGGTCATGATTTGAGCTGCCGTTTCGCATTCCCCATTTTGAATATAGGCTGCATAGAGGGAGTCGCGTGCAGCTTTTGGATCGCGGTCCAGAAGGGCTTGCTCCCGACTCACAGCGGCTTCTTCTGTATCCTTTTGGGTCGATACAGACACGTATTCACCACCCGCCATAGAGAAGGCACCAGCCAGAATGGCAGAGAGACCAGATAGGAAGATGATCCAGATATTGCTGGTCGCACTGGCAACCCCGATAACAACTCCAGCGATTGAGATAATGCCATCATTGGCACCGAGCACTCCAGCCCGTAAGATATTTAAGCGGTCGTTGAAAGAAGCATCAATACCATGTTTTGTTTCAGTCATACTTGTCTCCTAGTTCTTATTTAGAATGATTATAATTAAAGATATATAATTTTGCAAGCCTTTTGTCCTAAATGATAAAAGTCCGACAATTTAAGAAAGGTTCATGGAGGAGAGAAGGGAAATCTCATCTTGAAAACATACCACAAGCAGATGGAGCTAAGATATTATAATGCTTTGACAATCGAAATAATTTTAGATATAATTCTATAAATGGATTATGAATAGGAGTCAACCATGAAAAAATTAGTCGCAAGCGGTATTACCCTTCTCTCGGTTTTGACCTTGGTCGCATGTTCGGGAAATCAAACTGCAAAACCAAAGGCTTCTTCAGAGAAGTCTTCAAGCAAGGTGGAGAAATCTTCTTCCTCTAAGAAAACATCCTCATCTAAGAAGAAATCATTTTCTTCAAAGAAATTTGAATTGACAGATGATACAAGTAGCTCTTCTAGTCAGTCTACTTCAGGCTCTGGCGCTCAAGCAACTACTCCAGAAGTTGTTTTGGTAACAGATCAGGAAATTGAAAATGCGAAAACAATCGGGGATATCAAAGGACTTTATGCAAAACTAGCTGAAAATTATAAGAAGCATGCCAATGAATTGGGTGAAAAGTTGCCAAAATCTGAACAAGAATCTTACTTCAAGACTTTGGAACCTGGTATCAAGAAGATGGATGAAGAGTTGGCTTCTGTGAATGAAACTCTTACTCAATTTGGAGATGATACAACGCTTTTCCCAGAAGAGCACCGTGCAGCCTTTATTGAGGCCTTCAAAGCAACCCGTGATACCATGACAAATGCTTTGGTAACTGCTTATAAGTTTGTTGGAGGTTTGAGTAGCTAAGGCCCCTGTCTTCTCTGTGGGGACTCAGTTTCTACAGCTACAGATTGGATCTGAAAAGAAATAAAGAAAGAGAGAGTGGGACAGAAATCGGTAATTCGTTAGAATTCGATTTCG